>CALFVM010000177.1 GCA_937928665.1 uncultured Candidatus Methylacidiphilales bacterium | reverse complement strand
GATGTGGTTTTGGTTCTACACGATCTCGATGGTCTTCACGGTGAGCTGCCTTTCTGTGGAGGCGGTCTGTGACCGCCGGGATGGGAATGGAAAAAGGCAGGGTGTGTCACGCAAAGACGCGAAGACGCAAAGGGGAGGAGGCAAGGGGGGGAACTGCGGAGGGAAGGGAATGCGCGGAGGGTGGGGAAGATTTTACCGTGAAGGGTGTGAAGAGGTGCCGTGGTTTTGGATCTTCACGATCTTCAGGGCGGGGCAAGGGGGGCTAGACATTGGGGGATGGGCCGTGGAGAAGATCGCGGAGTGTGGCGGCGAGGTTGCCGCTGCGCATGAGGGTTTCTCCGATGAGGTAGCAGTAGATGCCTTCTTGCTGGAGGGCGCGGATGTGGTCGCGAGTTTTGATCCCGCTCTCGGCCACGCCGAGGACGTCGGGCGGAATTTCCTGGGCGAGGTCAAGGGAGGTTTGCAGATCGACGTCGAAGGTGCGGAGGTTTCGGTTGTTGATGCCGATGAGGTCGGCACCGAGATCGAGGGCACGGTCCATTTCTTCCAGATTGTGGACCTCGACGAGGACATCGAGTTGGCAGGTCCGGGCGGTGTCGTGGAGCCTGGCCAGGGTGTCGTCGTCGAGGGCCGCGACGATGAGGAGAACGGCATCAGCACCGGCACAGGCGGCTTCGTAGATTTGAACGGGGTGAAGGGTGAAGTCTTTGCGCAGAAGGGGCAGATCGACGGTGTCGCGCACGAGGCGGAGGTGGTCGAGGTGACCCTGGAAGAAGGGTTCGTCGGTCAGAACGGAGAGGGCGTGGGCACCGGCCTCGGCGTAAGCGGCGGCCTGGCGGGCGGGGTCGAAGTCAGGCGCAATCAGGCCGACGGAGGGGGAGGCTTTTTTGACTTCGGCGATGACGGTGGGTTCGCCGGGCCGGTCAAGGGCGCGGCGGAAGCCGCGGAACTCATCGCGAGCGAGAGCCTGGCGACGGAGTTCGGCCTGGCGGGGGAGGAGGGCCCGGACTTCCGCGTCCTTGCGGGCGAGGATGTCGAGGAGTTTGTCATTCAACTTCGCCGTCATCGGTATCGGTTCGTTTTTTGCCTTTGAGGAAGGCGGCAATGAAGGCGTCGAGGTCGCCGTCGAGGACGCTTTGAACATCGGAGGTTTGTTCGCCGGTGCGGAGGTCTTTGACCATTTGGTAGGGTTGGAGAACGTAGGACCGGATTTGGCGGCCCCAACCGATGTCGCCTTTTTCGCTGTAGTGTTTTTCCTGTTCGGCCCGTTTTTTGTCCATCTCGATTTCGTAGAGGCGGGATTTGAGAACGGTGAGGGCAGTGGCGCGGTTTTTGATTTGGGAGCGGTCGTTCTGGCAGGTGACAACGAGTCCGGTGGGAAGGTGGGTGATGCGGACGGCGGAGTCGGTGGTGTTGACGCCCTGTCCGCCGTGGCCACCGGCGCGGTAGACATCGACGCGGATGTCTTTGTCGAGAACTTCGATCTCAATGGTTTCATCCAGCTCGGCCAGGACGTCGAGGGAGGCAAAGGAGGTCTGGCGTTTTCCTGCGGAGTTGAAGGGAGAGATGCGAACGAGCCGGTGGACCCCGCGCTCCGCCTTGAGGTGGCCGTAGGCGTAGTCGCCCGAGACAAGGAGCGTGGCACTTTTAATGCCGGCTTCCTCCCCGGAAAGAATGTCGAGGATTTGGGTGGTCAATCCGTGGCGTTCGGCCCAGCGCTGGTACATGCGGAGAAGCATGTTGGCCCAGTCGCAGGCCTCGGTTCCGCCGGCGCCGGCGTGGAGGCTGATGATGGCATTGAGCCGGTCATGCGGTCCGGCGAGGAGGACCTTGAGTTCCAGTTCGTCGAGGGCGGCCATTGCAGAGGTGACCTCGGCGTTGAACTCCTGAACGGCGTCGGCGGAGCCGTCCTCCGCGGTCATGTCGCGAAGCAGGGGAAGTTCGCTAATCCGGCGGGTGACTTGGCGGAGAAGGTCGAGTTTGGAACGGATGTCACGAGCCTCAACCGATTGTTTTTGGGCGGCGGCGGTGTTGTCCCAGAACCCAGGCTGGGCCATGAGGGATTCGAGTTCGCTCAGGCGACGTTCAAGTGCGGCAACGTCAAAGAAACCTCCGGAGCTGCTTCACACGGGCGTCGAGGGTGGGAAAATCAACAGAAAGTACTTCGGCCATCGGAGGAACGTAGCGGAGGGGAGCGGGGTCGCCAAGGGGGAAGTCGGGGCGGGCGGGTGAAGTTCCGCCAGGGTGGTAGCCTTGGGTCCCACGGCACTAGGGGGTTGAGGCCCAATCAACGGTGCGGAGGCCGGGGACTCCGGCGAAGTCAGCGGGGCGGGCGGTGGCGAGGGTGAGGCCGTAGGCCAGGCCGGTGGCAGCGACCCAGGCGTCCTGAGGCCGGAGGGAACAAGGCAGCGGTCCGGATCGGATTTGGGCGTGCATACGGGCGACGCGCCGGTCAACGGGGAGGAGGGGAAACTGGTCAAGGAGGGCTTCGACAAAAGCGACACGGCGGGCCCGGCGTTCGGGATCTTTGGCCAGGAAAGCGGTTTCGAGCAGTTCCGCCGCGGTGACGGTGGAGAGGTAACAATCGTCCTCGCCCTCCTCGTGATCCGACGCGGGCGGTTTTTGGTGGGGTGGAGCCCGCAGAAGGATCGAGGCGTCGAGCAGGTAAGGCATGCGTGGTTAGCGGCGGGAGCGCGCGAGTTCCCGACGCCAGGCAGCGGCTTCGGCTTCGGGAAGGGGAGGCAGGGCGGCAAAGAGGGCGGGGAGATCCGCAAGACGCCGACCGACGGGAGCGGGGCGGATTTCAGCGACGGGGCGGCGGCCGCGGAGGAGAAGGAAGGATTCGCCCCGGTAGGCGACGCGGTTGATGCAGTCGGAGAAGTTCCGGGCGGCTTCGGTGAGGGAAAGGGTCTGGGAGGTCACGGGAGGCGGAAGGTTAGTGGTTGAGCGGTGGCAGGGCAGGTCAGGCAGGGCTAGGAGGCTGGGCGCGGGTTAAAAAAAATCTTCTCAAAAATATGATTGTCAGATTATCGGATTATCATACAGTGGCGGACGTGTCAAAGGCAGATGCTGCAATTTCCGGGGAAGAAAGCCCGACCCGCAAACCGCGCCGGGCCAGGACCCGGACGCTTGAGTTCGATCTCGGCCTGGCTCCGGCCCGCAAGACACGGGTGGCCAAGGCGCCCATTGGTGTAGGTGGGGCTGCGGCTGGGGCTGTGCCGGGGGCGCGGACCGAGCCTCCCGCATTTCGGTCCGGGCCCCGTAGTCACACGTCCCGAGGTGAGGCGGCGGAGGTGGTGAGTGGCCCGGAGATGATTTCCCCCTCTGCATCTAAAGCTGAATCCAAACCTGAACCCCAACCGGCCGCGGCTGCGGCGCGTGGTGAGCCCGACCCGGCTGAACCTGAATTGAAAGAACCCTCCATGAATCCGACCCAACCCGCCCCCCTGAATGTGAAGAAGACGATCGAGCGCCAGAGTCGCGAGCAGCATGCGATGAGCCATCTGTTGAACGGGGTGGCGATTTCGTTTGTGTGCGCGATCGTGTTGGTGGCGGGACTGGCCGGCTTGGGCGGTTATGTCCTCTACAAGCAGTTGAAGAATCAGAGCGCGACGATTGCGTTGCTTGAGACCAATACGCTGGAGCGGTTCACGGAACTGGAGGGACGGCTAGCGGCGCGGAACCGGGAGTTGGCCGAGCTTCAACATGAGGCCAACCTGCGGCTGACAAGTTTGCAGGGGCAGTTCGATCAGTATCGGTCGCAGACAACGCAATCGATCTCGCTGTTGACTTCCGCCAACGCACGGCTGGAGCGGCGTTTGGCCGAGTACCGGCAGGAGTTGCTTCGGCAGGAGCAGTTGCTTTCGTTGAATGAACCCACACCGGTGCGGCGACTGCGATGAGCGTGGTGGAGTTCAAGCGGCTGTTTCAGGAGTGGCGCATCCGGCTGGAGCGCGCGCGGCAGGTCCTTCAACCGCCGACCTGGTCGGTGGAGGAATGGAATCGGTTTGCCCGGGTGCTGGCGTTTGCGGTGCATCGCCATGGCACTCATTGGGAGACGGGCGGCACTCACTTTTGGGATATTCGTTGGGAGTTGCATGACGGGGGGCGATTGATTTGTCAGGTGGAGGAGGTGCCCGGGGAGAAGCGGGCACTGGTGGTGGCGCAACAGGGCGGGTTTTCAGAAGGGCACGAGAATTACACCTGGTTCTATGCGGAGTTTGGTGAGGGCGGTGAGTTCCTGGGTCAGCCGTATTGGGTGGATGGGAATTGGAAGGATGCGCTGGCGATGATTCTGCTTCCGCAACAGATGGCGGCAGGTTTCTATCTGGCCGATGGTCCGGCAACGGTCCCAAACGGATTGATGGGCGGGGAGGTTCCTTCGCGCCCTCTGCTGGCGGGCGGTTGAGGCGGCCGCGCGGTTGGCGGGCGGATTTTTCCGTGCATTCGATGGGAGGGTCTTGGATAGTGCGAGGGCATGGTGCTTGGCTCAGTGCTGATTGTTTCCCGGAACACGCGTGAGCTGACTCTGGCGGCGGTGCGGTCGGTTCTGGCGTCGGAACCGGAGGGGAGTTGGGAAGTGATTGTGGCTGATAACGGGTCGACGGATGGGACGGTGGCGGCGTTGCAGGAGGTGACGGGGTCTGTCCGGGTGTTGGAACCGGGGCGTAACCTGGGGTTTGCCGCGGCGAATAACCTGGCGGCGCGGGAGGCGACGGGAGAGTATCTGCTTTTATTGAACTCGGATGCGCGGGTCGATGCCGGAGTGCTGAGGGAGGCGGTGGAGTGGATGCGGGCTCATCCGGAGGTGGGGGTGCTGGGGGCGCAGTTGCTCAATGAGGATGGGTCGAAGCAGAACTCGATTGCGTCGGAGCTTTCACCGGTGACTGAGCTGTTGAATAAGTCGCTGCTCCGTCGTTTGTTTCCGGGCCGGTTCCCGGGAAAGGAACACGCGATGGGCGGGCCGACCGAGGTGGACTCGGTCATTGGTGCTTTTATGGTGGTGCCGAAGCGGTTGTGGGAACGGTTGGGCGGGATGGACGAACGCTTTTTTTTGTTTCTGGAGGAAACCGATTTTTGTCGGCAGGTGCGGGAGGCCGGGTTGAAGGTGGTGCATCACCCAGGTGTGCGGGTTTGGCATCGCCAGGGGGGATCGGCCGCCGGGGTACATATTCCGGCGCGGATTGAGTATTGGCGATCGCGCTACGCCTACGCGGCAAAGCATTTTTCGCCGGGTAGCCGGAGGATGCTGGCGGTTGGGTTAGCGATCCGGTTGATGGTGGATATCCTGGTGCAGGGGGCCGCGGCAGGGTTGACGCTGGGCCGGCACCGGCGGACGAGGGCCAAGCTGGCCCTGGATGTGGCACTGGTGCGATGGCATCTGTTGGGTCGGCCCGAGTGGATGGGAATCCCCCGGCAATGAATCGTCGGCTCCGCGTGTTGCAACTCAATTCGATGCTCTTGGGCGGGGGCACCGACGAGCAGACCTTGCGCCTGGCGGAGGGCCTGGTGCGGGGTGGGGTGAAGGTGGCGTTCGCCTATCGGTCCGGGGCGGTGCTGGCCGGGCGTTTGGCGGGGTCGGGTGCAGAACTTTTTGCGCTGCCCCGGGACAGGCCGGGCTGGATTTTGGGATTGATCGCGCTGGCCCGGAGGTGGAAGCCGGATGTGATTCATGGCCATCATGGGCGGGATTATTGGCCGGCAGTGTTGGTGCGGGCG
>CALFVM010000176.1 GCA_937928665.1 uncultured Candidatus Methylacidiphilales bacterium | reverse complement strand
TTCGCGTCCTCCGCGCCAACTTCGCCCCGCCCGGATTTCACAGCCGATTCTCGGCCATGGGCAAAGAATACCAATACGAGCTGGCTTTCGGCCCGTGCCAATCCCCCTTCCGCCTCGGCCTGGAATGGTTCCTGCCCCGACCCCCCGACTTGGACGCTCTGGCCGCCGCTCTGAGCCAGTTCCAAGGCACCCACGACTTCGCGGCCTTCACCTCCAATCCCGGCTACGCCCGCGCCTCCACCGTCCGCACCCTTCACCTCTGCCGCGTCATCCCCCGGTCCCGCTCCGCCACTCTCGTTTTTGTTGGCGACGGCTTTCTCTACCGAATGGTCCGCAACCTCGTCGGAGCCGCCGTCAAGGTTGCCCGCGGCCGGCTCGCGCCGGACGATCTGACCGAAATCTTGACCGCACGCACCCGGAGCGGTGCTCCCGCCACCGCCCCGGCCTGCGGACTTTACCTGCACCAGGTTTTTTATGACACCGCCGCCCTTCAACGTCGTCTTGGTCGAGCCTGAGATTCCGCCCAACACCGGCAACATCGCCCGGCTCTGTGCGGCGACCCGGACCATTCTTCATCTGGTCAAACCGCTCGGCTTCGAACTCTCCGACCGGACGTTGAAGCGGGCCGGATTGGATTACTGGCAACACCTTCAATGGCAGACCTGGGAAACCTCCGATGCCTTTTTCCAAACCGTTCCACCCGACCGCCTTCACCTCTTCACCACCCGAGCGGGCGGACCCTATCATCGCGCCGAATACCGTCCCGGGGATTACCTCGTGTTCGGCCGGGAAACCAAGGGTCTGCCCATCGAACGGCTCAATGCCTTTCCTGACCGCTGCCGACGCATTCCCATGGCTCACCCGGGAGTGCGCAGCCTCAACCTTTCCTCCAGTGCCGCCCTGGCCCTCTACGAGGCCCTTCGACAGTCCGGCGCTCTTGATTCCACCGATTGAACCTCAAGGTCCGGCGCGCAGCCGCCCGCTTGCCCTTCGCCCCCTGGCCGAACGGTGGGTCCAACCGCCGCCCCAGAACCAACGCGTGACCCACGAGCGACCCCGTTCAAACGGCGACGCACATGGCGACAGCTCAGCCCCGTCTCCCGCTCTCGCCACTCTGCGCTTACTGGCGACCGCCTGCTGCAAACACCTCAGCTCACGCCGAGGTTTGCCCTTCCGAAGCCATGCCATCGGCCGGAAGGGACGCCGGGATTGAGGTGGCTTTACGCGCTGAGGGTTTGGGTCAGGGGGTTTTCCGTTCGCGACAGGCCACCTCCGCCTGATGAGGATTCTTCCTCGCCCAGGCCCACGAGCGGTTCTCCAACTTCTTCGCCGAGCTTCACCAGCTTGATGTTCCGATGCATGTGGAACCCGGTCCCAGCGGGGATGAGATGACCCATGATGACGTTTTCTTTGAAGCCGCGGAGGTAATCGACTTTGCCCAAGGTGGCAGCATCCGTCAGAATCCGCGTGGTGTCCTGGAAAGAAGCGGCCGAAATAAAGCTCTCGGTCTCCAACGAGGCTTTGGTGATACCGAGGAGAACGGGCTGGGCTTCGGCGGGCTTGCCCCCCTGCCGTTCGATCCGTTGGTTTTCCTCTTCAAAGACGAGCCGATCTACCTGATCGCCCCAAAGGAAGACGGTATCGCCCGGCTCGGTCACCTTCACCTTGCGCAGCATCTGGCGAACGATGATCTCGATGTGCTTGTCGTTGATCTCGACCCCCTGAAGCCGGTAGACCTCCTGCACCTCGTTGACAAGGTATTCCTGGAGTTCCTGCGGACCGCACACATCGAGGACTTCGTGCGGCACCACCGGGCCTTCGGTGAGCTGCTGTCCCTTTTTGACAAAGTCGTCCTTGTAAACAACCAGGTGTTTGGACAGCGGGATGAGGTGCTCCTCTTCCGCCCCGGTTTCCGGGTCCCGGATCAGGATTCGTTTCTTGCCGCGGAGGGTTCCCCCAAGGGCGATGACACCGTCGATCTTGGCGATTTCTGCTGAATCTTTCGGGCGACGGGCTTCGAGGAGTTCGGCCACCCGGGGCAGACCCCCGGTGATGTCCTTGGTTTTGGCCACTTTGCGCGGCGTCTTGGCCAAACGGCGACCGGCCTGCACTTTGTCGCCCTGTTTGACCTCAATGTGTGCACCGGCCGGGATGGAGTAGGCCGCGAGGACTTCCTGATCTTCTCCCAGAATGACGATCTGGGGGTGGAGATCTTCTTTGTGGTCAATGATCACAGTCCCCACCATTTTGGTCGCCTCATCCACTTCCCGCTTCATGGTGACCCCTTCAATAATGTCGCGGAACTCAACCATTCCGGCTTTCTCCGTCAGAATGGAGACGTTATACGGATCCCATTCAACAAAGATTTCGCCCTTCTTGACCCTGCACCCCGCGTTCTTGGAAATCTCCGCGCCGAGGACCAGGGTGTAGCGCTCCAGTTCGCGCCCGTCATCGGAGTGGATGCTGACCGAGCCATTTTTGTTCATGACGATGAACTTGCCTTCTTTGGCCTCGACCACGCGAAGGTCGTCGGAGAACTGGAGGACGCCGTCATGCTTGGCTTTGATCTGGGGCTGTTTGAACACCTGGGAGGCGGCACCGCCAATGTGGAAAGTCCGCATGGTGAGCTGGGTGCCGGGTTCGCCAATGGACTGGGCCGCGATGATTCCGACCGATTCGCCGAGTTTGACAAATTGATTCGTGGCGAGGTTCAGCCCGTAGCACTTGGCACAGACACCGCGCCGGGTTTCGCACGTCAGCACAGACCGAATCCGGACACGCTCCTGGCCCAGTGCCTCGATGGCGTGGGCCTTTTTCTCGTCAATGAGTTCATTGGCCGCAACCACCACCTGGCCGGTGACCGGATCAATAATGTCATCGCAGGAGGTCCGTCCGATGATCCGGTCGGAGAGTTTGACGATCTCGTCTTCCCCTTCGTAGATGGCTTTGACCCAGATACCTTTGACCGTACCGCAGTCCGGTTCGGTGATGATCACGTCATGGGCGACATCGACGAGCTTCCGGGTCATATATCCGGAGTCGGCCGTCTTCAACGCCGTGTCGGCCAGACCTTTGCGGGCACCGTGGGTCGAGATAAAGTACTCAAGAACCGAGAGTCCCTCGCGGAACGAGGCAACAATCGGGCGTTCGATAATCTCGCCAGAGGGTTTGGCCATCAGTCCACGCATGCCGGAGAGCTGACGGACCTGGGTCTTGTTCCCGCGGGCACCGGAATCGACCATGAGGTAAATCGGGTTGAGTTCGTTCCGGCCTTTGTTGTGTTCCAGGGTTCGGAACATGACCCCTTCCGTTTCGGAGGTGGCCTGGGTCCAGATATCGACGATCTTGTTGTAGCGCTCCCCATCGGTGATGGCGCCGTTTTCATACTGACGCTCGACCACGGCGACCTTCTCCTCGGCCTGATCGACGATTTTGAGTTTTTCCTCGGGGATGATCATGTCATCAATCCCAATGGAAATGCCGGCTCGGGTGGCGTATTTGAAACCGAGAGCCTTCATCCGGTCGAGGACATCGACGGTGGGTTGATGGCCAGTGGTCTGGTAGCAGCGGAGGATGATATCCCCAAGCTGCTTTTTGCCGGCCGGCTTGTTGTAGAATCCAAGTTCCCGGG
>CALFVM010000175.1 GCA_937928665.1 uncultured Candidatus Methylacidiphilales bacterium | reverse complement strand
ATTTGAGAGCTTCCTGAGCGGCGCCGAGGGCGGGGGTGTTGGTGGTGGCGCCGGCGAAGAGTCCGGCGGCAGCGGCGATGTCGATTCCGGCGAGGCGGGCGAGCAGGACGGTGAGGGCGGCTCCACCGAGGACGGTGCCGGCGGCGAGGAGGTTCAGGGGCAGACCGGTTCGGCGGAGGGAGGCGAAGAATCCGGGACCGACCTGGATGCCGATGGTGTAGACGAAAAGGATGAGCCCGAATTCGCGGACGAAGTCAAGGATCCGCGGATCGGCTTTGAGTCCGAAATGGCCCAGGGCGATGCCGGCAAAGAGCACACCGGCGATGCCGAGGTTCAATCCCCGGATCTTAATTCCGCCGAGGGCCAGGCCGAGGGTGGCGACGAGGGCCAGGGCGAGGACGGCTTCAGCGACCGGGTGATGGGCGAAGTCGGCCCAAAAGCTCATGGCTCGGCTGTTGCGGGGGCACCGGGGTTGGCGGGGATGTTGTCGAAGATAGGCTCCGGGTCCCCCGGCAGGGCGGGTGCCATGGCGGGGTCAGCGGTGCCGGTTTCCATTTCAAGAATTTCGGCCTCGAACATGCCATCGGCCTCGGCCGGGACTTGAGGCTGCTTTTTGGGAAACTTGGTTCCCATGTCGGCGATCCAGCCGACGGAGGCGGCCAGGAGGAAAAGGGGATGCACTTTTTCGTGAATGGCGGAGCTGGTGGCGGTATCGCCGTCGATCCCGGTGAGCCAGAGGGTGCGTCCGAGGTAGGGTTCGACCTGGTCGGGGTTGGGAAGGGAGACGGCAGAAGCGTCGAAGCCGGGAATCATGGGGAGATAGGCGCCGGCGGCACCGTGGAGATTGGCGTAAAGGCGGCGGAGATCGGCGTACACGATCTGAACGGGTTGTTGAATGGCGGGGGGTCCGAGTCGGTCGCGCAAGGCCTGATACTCCGGGCTGCCGAGCAGACCCGGACCGCTCTTTGCGGCGATCGCCTCTGCGGTGCCGGCATTGAAGGCGAGCACGAGGACATCCGGGCCAAGGTAGAAGGTGAAGGGGGGGACGGGAGCGAGTGGGCTGGAGATGGTGTAGGCTGGATGGGTGCCGACGAGGGAGGATTCGACCTGGACCAGGCCTCCAAAGGCCGCGGCGGAGGCGGCGAGGAGGTCGAGGGTTTTTTTCATCGGTTCCTGTTTCCGGTGTTGCCAGGCCACCAGGAGGGTGGGGATTGGGTTGCCGGGAGCCCAGTCGAGGACGGTGGTGGCTTCAGGTCCGAGGTTGTCGAGGATATCCGACTGGAGGGAGAGTCCGCCGGAGGCGAGGAATCCGTCGGCCATCCCGGCGAACTCATCGATTTTGTCGGCCAGCTCCGGGTTGCTCTCTTTCATTTGGATGAGAGTGTTCGGGAAGTCGATGTCTTGGACGACGCAAAACAGGGCGTCCCGACTGATGAACCGGTAGGTGAGTCCGGAGAGAGGGGTGCGCAGGGCGTCGGTGAGGAAGGTGTTGCCTGGGGTGGAGAGGAACCGCATGCCATCGAGCCAATCGTTGGCGGAAAAGTTGGTGGTGGCGGCAAGGGCTTTGAGGGCTTTGAATTTGGCTGCGAAATCGGTGGGGGTGGCTGAAGTTGAATCAGCAGTTGGATCGGCCTGCCTGGCCTTGGCTTCCTGGAACTGGGCGAGCTTACCAAGCCAGGGGAGCATCGGGGCCATATTGACGTAGGTGAGAAGGTCAGGATCTTCAGGCAAACCGGTCAGTGCTTCTTTGAAGGTGGGTGCTTCCGCCAGGCTGCCGGGTTGGCGCACGGTGTCGGCGGCGCGGGCCAGCACGGCTTCGAAGGCTTTCGGCCCGACTCCGAAAAAGACCCATCGGTCCATGCGGGCGGCGCAGAGGACGGTGTCGGGCTGGTCGGACTTGGGGGTGGCGGTGTAGTAGCTGTGGAGGACATCGGGAACGCTGTTCCACTTCAGTTCGGGATCCAAGGCCCGGACTTGTTCAAGCCAGGAACCCACGGCGGCGTCATCGGCGGTCACGCGGATGCCCGCGATGGCACTGGCGCCGGGCATGTCCGCCCGGTCGTGCAGTTCGGTGACGGCGATGAAGGCTTCCCCATCGGCCAATTCTGCCAGTCCGGCGATCAGGGACAGAAATTGGGGCCAGCCTTCCCAGGCAGGTTCAGGGTTACCATCTTCCCCTACTTTGGCACCGGCATTTTTCCAGGATTCAATGACGCCGGGGTCGGTCATGAGGGTGAAGGCTGGCGAGGTCTTGAACCGGGCGATGGCCCGCGGGGCGTCTGGGATTCGGAGAAAAACGGGGGTTTCGGCCGGCACGAGGTCAGCAGCCTGGAGCGGTTTGGGCGTGACGGTGGGCAGTCCGGGAATCGCCGTTTCGCCGCCCGGGCGAAAGAACTGGAAGAAGGCAAAGATGCCACCACCGACAAGGGCTAGGACGAGGACGACGAGCAGTAACCACCGGACCAGGTTTTTGTTCATGCCCGGGTAGCATGGAGGATCATGGGCTGGCGGACAAGCGGGACGTTAGATGGTTCGAGATGAAGGAGGGAGGGGACCGCGTGATGGCGCGCAGATGGGCGCGGACGAGGGGGGGAGAGGGCGGAGAAGTGCTGCGGCTCAGGCCGAAGTTAGCTCTCCTGGGGTGGCCGTCACGAGGGGGGTCGCCTGGATGA
>CALFVM010000174.1 GCA_937928665.1 uncultured Candidatus Methylacidiphilales bacterium | reverse complement strand
TGGGTGAGGCCGGGGGGAACGGAGGATTGTCCGGAATCGTTGCCGCCCCAGGCGACGACGGTCCCGTCGGATTTAAGGGCGACGGTGTGGAAGGCCCCGGCGGCGATGGCGGTGACGGGGAAAAGTCCGGGGGGCGGGGCGAGTTGACCGAGGGTGCTTTCGCCCCAGAGGGTGATCCGACCGTCGGAGCGGAGAGCCGCGTTGTGGAAGCCCCCGGCAGCGATGGCGACGACTTGGTTGAGGCCGGGGGGAACATCGGCAACACCGAAGTGGTTGTGGCCCCAAGCGGCGACAGTCCCGTCCTGGCGAAGGGCGAGGCTATGAAAGTAACCGGCGGAAAGTTGGGCAACATGGTTGAGGCCCGGGGGGATGTTGAGTTGGCCGTTGGCGTTGTCGCCCCAAGCGGCGATGGTTCCGTCGGATTTGAGGGCGAGAGAGTGGAAGGCGCCGGAGGTGAGTTCGACGATGTCTGGGAGGCCGGGCGGGACGCCGGAGTTGTCGGGGGTGGGATCAAGGCCCCAGGAGACGACGTCGGCGCGGGCAGGGAAGAGGGCGAGCGAGACGAGGGCGAGGATGGGAAGAAGGGGGGGCTTCACGGGGAGGCTCCGGTAACCCCGGCATTGCGGAGGATGAAGTCGGGAACTTGGTTGAGGGAGTCGATGATGGTGTTGTTGCGGTAAGAAAGACGGACTGGGTAGGAGATGCCGCACGGACAGGTGTAGGGACAGACGGAAAAGAAGTCGTGGTGGAGCCAGTAGTTGCCGATGTAGTGGATGTCGCCAAAGGTGCGGCAGCCGCCGGTGTCTTTGCCGTAGGGAATGCCGTTGAGGAGGCTGGGGATGCCGGAGTAGGGGAGGGGGGCGAGGAGGTTGGGGAAGGGACCGAAGTTCATTTGACCGATGGGATTGTTGAAGGAGACGTTGTGCATGAGGGTGAGGTGGCGGCTGCCGCCGTCGGTGTAGAAGGTGTTGCCGCCGCCGGAGGGACGTTTGTTGAGGGCGACATTGCCGGCGATGAGGGTGCCGGTTGAGGCGGATTGGCCTTGGAAGCCGGTGGTGTAAATGGCGCCGCCATCCCAGACAACCTGGAGGAAGTTTTCGATCCGGTTATTGAGGATTTTGTTTTCCCGCTGGGCGGTGGGCGAGGTGTAGGTTTTCCAGAGATTGGGGGTGGCACCGGGGAGGCCGGGGAAGGCGCCGGGGTCAAGGAGGCCCCAGCCCCAGCCGAGGGCGATGCCGGACCAGGGGACATGGGTGATGGTGTTGTTGCGGATGAGAGAGCGTGCGGTGAACCTGATGAAGATGGCGGCACTATCGACGTAGTCGAGACCGGTGCGCTCGATGCGATTTTGCTCGGCGAGGTTGTCGGCGGTGAGGTGGTCGGGGGTCGGCGGATGGTGGTCAAGTTCCCAGATGCCACCGATTTGGATGGCGGAGGAGGCGATGTCGTGAAAGTGGTTGCGTAGGATCCGAACGTGTTGGCTGCCGGTTCCGAAGTCGAGCGCGACGGAGCCGAGATTTTGGAAACGGTTGTCGAGGAAGTCGATATGGTGGGCGTAGGAAAAGGAGACGCTTCCCGGGGTGCGCCCGAGGCGGTCGGGGTCGCCGAGGGTGTTGGGTTGGATGTGGCCGATGAGGTTGGGCTGATTTTCGCCGACAAGATAGAAGCCGCTTTGATCGACAACGTAACCCTCGAGTCCGCCGGGGCGGAGCCAGGTGGCACCTTGGAAGGTTAAGTTTTCAAAGCGGATCCGGGCGATGGGGTTGCCCGGGGTGCCTGTGCCGGTGATGAGGGATTCGAGAGTGGGAAGTTCGGCAACGACTTCGCTGATGGGTTGGTCGGCAAGGGGCATGTAGTAGAGGCGGTTGGCCGTGGGATCGAGAACCCATTCACCGGGTTCGTCGAGAAAGGAGAGACTGTTTTCAAAACGGGTGACCTGCCAGAAACTCCAGAGTCCCGGGATGAGTTCGCCATTCTGTTCTTCGACAAAGCAGTTGGCGTTGTTCCAGGCGGGTTGGTCCATGAGGAGGTAACCTTCGCCGGGTGCGGTTTCAGAGACCGACTCAACGCCACAGATCATCATTTTCCATTGGGTGATGAGGACCGCTTCGATTTGGTCGGGGTTGTGCCAGGTGGTGGGGTTCCGCCAGGAAGCCGGGTTCCACTCAGTGACCTCGAACTGGATGCCCTGAGTGGCGTTGGGGAGAAAGGAGGCGGGATAATCAGGGGTCCGGGCGCGTTGGGCGCGCTGGCCGTTGATGTAGAGTTGGCGGGTGGCACTGCCGGTGGGGACGCTGGCATAGTAGATGCCGGGGCGGTCGGGGTCGGCATGCCACGAGGAGATGGGGATGGCGCCGGAGATGATCGGGGTTTCGTTGTCAACGGCCCGCCAAGTGACGTAATGACCGGGCCGCCCGGAATCTTCGGGGCCGAGTTGAAGGGGTTGAGTGAGGCGATAGACCCCGCCGAAGAGGTGGACGGTGATGGGGCCGATGTGCGCGGGATCGACGTTCCGAACGGCGTCCCGGGCGCGCGTGAGGGTTTGGAAGGGAGCGGCCTCGGTTCCAGGCTGGGAATCGTCGCCGGAGGGTGACACCCAAAACTCAGCGGATCCGAACAGCGGTGTCAGCGACGCGGCGAGCAAGAATCCGCAAGTGATGAGGGTCCTCAATTTCCGAACGGTAGGTTTTTGCGGAGCACTGTCAACGGGCGTGAAGATGGTGCCGGGATGAAGGTGGTTGACGGATTCTGTTTGGTGAAGAAGCGACCGGATGAGCAGATAAGATCCGAATGGTTGAGTCGCCACGGATCAAATACGAGGGGGCAATTGATCATCGGATAACCCGGGTGACCGCCCGGCCCCAAGGTTTGATCGCAAAGAGACGACGTTGACTCTGGCGTGGATTGGGTCCCGCCTTGATGAAGGTGCGGCGGGAGCAGTGGTAAGGGCTTTCTAGGCCTTGAAAAAGAGAGGAGAGTATGATCCTGGATGGGTGAAGGCGGGAAGAATCTTGGGACTGACGCCATCGTCGTCTCTAGAGGAGGGTGCGGCTCACCCGGAGGTTCGCCCCCCCTGGGGGGGAGGGTTGCTGGTCGAAACGGTGCCGGGAGATCATGTCGATGCCGGTTGGCCCTCCTTGGGATGGGTGTCGGCGGGCAGCGTGGCGAGGTGTTGGGCGGCGATGGCGTCGAGTTCGGCGAGGGTGCGGATGTGTTGGAGTTGTTCGCGGAGGTGTTTACCGCCGGGGTGGCCGCGGGTGTAGGCCATGAGGCGGGCGCGCATGGCGGTCATAACGGCGGTTTCGTTGCCGCGTTCTTGAACTTCGAGTCGGCAATGTTGGCGGATGAAGGCCCAGCGTTCGGCCCAGGTGGGATCGGGGGGGATGGGCTGGCCGAGAAGGGCGGCGCGAACTTGGGCGAAGATCCAGGGGGAGGCCATGGCGGCGCGGCCGAACATGGCACCGGCGACGCCGGTTTGCTGGCGGCGTTGGAGGACGGTGGCGGGGGAGTCGAGGTCGCCGTTGCCGATGACGGGGATGGAGACGGCGGAGACGACTTGGCCGATGCGGTCCCAGTCGGCGGTGCCGGTGTAGCCTTGTTCTTTGGTGCGGCCGTGGACGGCGATGGCCTGGATGCCCTCGGCGGCGAGGAGGCGGGCATTGGCGGGGGCGTTGATGGAGGCGGTGTCCCAGCCGAGCCGGATTTTTGCGGTGACGGGGACGGGGCTGGCGTGGACGACGGCGCGGGCGACGCGGGCGAGGAGGGGTTGGTCCCGGAGGAGAGCGGAGCCGCCGTTTTTGCAGACGACTTTGTTGACCGGGCAGCCGAAGTTGAGATCGATGAAGTCGGGTTGGACCCAATCACAGACGGCACGGGCAGCGTCGGCGAGGGCGGCGGGGTCGGCTCCGAAGAGTTGGACGCCAAGGGGGCGCTCTTCGGGGAGGAAGGCGATCATGTCGCGGGTGCGTTGGTTGCGGTGGAGGATGCCTTCGGCAGAGACGAATTCGGTGATGAGGAGGTCGGCACCAAGGCGTTTGCAGAGGCGGCGGAAGACGGAGTCGGTGACGCCGGCCATGGGGGCGAGGGCGAGGGGGAACTGGTTGCGGAACCAGGGAAGGGCCGGAGCAGAACTGAGGTGCGAGGGTGCCGTGGGGATCATCGGGCGGGGGCGAAGGCGCGGAGGGCGGGGCCGATATCGTGGAGGGGGAGGACGTGGCGGGCGGCACCGAGTTCGATGGCGGCTTTGGGCATGCCGAAGACGATGCAACTGTCTTGGTCCTGGGCGATGGTATCGGCACCGGCGTGCTTGAGGGCGAGGAGGCCGCGGGCGCCGTCGCGGCCCATGCCGGTGAGGAGGACGGCGAGCATGGGGCCGTGCCAGTGGCGGGCGGCACTTTCAAAGAGAACATCGACGGAGGGGCGGTAGAAGGCGTCGTTGGGTTCGGATTGGTAGGCGAAGCGTCCGTCGGGCCGGATGACGAGGTGATCGCTGGTGCCGGCGAGATGGACGTGGCCGGGGGTGGGGGAGTCTCCGGTGCAGGCGACGCGGACGCGGACGCCGGTTTCGGTTTCAAGCCAGTTGGCGAGACCAACGGCGAATTCGACATCGACGTGTTGGACGAGGGCGACGGGGAGGCGGGAGTCGGGGCCGAGGGCGGAGAGGATTTCGGCAAGAGCCTGGGGGCCGCCGGTGGAGGAGCCGATGAGGATGAGGGGCTGGCCGGCGGGGGAGGAGGAGCCAGGGGCCGGTGGGGCCGGGGCGGGCCGGTGGGGGATGGGGCCGATGAGGCGTGCGATGGTGGCCATTTTGGCCAGGAGGCCGTCGCCGCCGGAGATGTCGCCGGTGCTGCCGAGACGGGGTGTATTGACGGCGTCGAGGGCTCCGTGGCCCATGGCTTCGAAGACTTTGCCGGCGTTGCCATCGACGGTGGCGGTGACGACGAGGATGGCGCAGGGGGAGTGGGCCATGATTTGGCGGGTAGCCTCGACGCCGTCCATGACGGGCATGATGAGGTCCATGAGGACGCAGTCGGGGCGGTGGGCGGCGCATTTTTCGACGGCTTCGGCTCCGTTGCGGGCGATCCAGAGGACTTCGTGTTGGCCGGAGGCGACGACGACGCGGCGGAGAGCTTCGACGGCGAGAGCCATATCGTTGACGATTCCGACGGTCATGA
>CALFVM010000173.1 GCA_937928665.1 uncultured Candidatus Methylacidiphilales bacterium | reverse complement strand
ATTCGGCAAGACCCGCCTTTTCGGACCGGCGAAAAACGACCCATGGAAACTCCAGTTCGGCGCAAAAAACCGCAACAACAACCGCACCCTCACCGCTACGGTCCAACCATGGGAAAGCAAAGACGGTTTCTTCCTTATTCGCCTTAAAGTCGAGGGAACCAATACCAACCTCCTGCCTAATGGCGAAAAAGTACAATTTTTCCTCCACAACACCTTCCCCAACTTCGCCCCCGTACTTCCCGCTTACAACGGCTCCGCCGAACTCCCCCTCATCGCCTGGGGTGCCTTCACCGTCGGAGCCGTCACCGATGGCGGAACCACCGAACTCGAACTTGACCTCTCCGAAGATCCCGCATTTCCTCCCGCCTTCCGACTACGGTAAACACTCACCCTTCCCAATTCACATCTTCCCCAAACGGGGTTGACAACACCCCGTTTTGCGCGGACTCTCTCCCGTTCCGTAAGGGGTTGGTAGCTCAATGGTAGAGCAGTGCCCTTTTAAGGCATTGGTTCTGGGTTCGAGTCCCAGCCAACCCACTCCCCCCAAAGGCTTCCTCCGGCCATGTCCGTCCCTTCTCCACGCGCCCGCCGCATGGCGCAAATCCTTCCCATTCTGAAACAAACTTATCCCGACGCCCACTGCGAACTCGACCACAAGGGGCCACTCCAGCTCCTTATCGCCACCATCCTCTCCGCCCAATGCACCGACGTCCGCGTCAACATGGTGACTCCCCGGCTCTTTGCGGAGTTTCCCGACGCCACCACCCTCGCCTCCGCTCCACTCGCCCGCATCGAAGCTATCATCCAATCCACCGGCTTCTTCCGCAGCAAAGCCAAAAACATCCAGGACTGCTGCCGCGCCCTTGTCGAACACCACGGTGGCCAGGTCCCCGCCTCCATGAACGCCCTCGTCGCCCTGGCCGGGGTCGGACGCAAAACTGCCAACGTCGTTCTCGGTAACGCCTTCGGGCTCAACGAAGGCATCGTCGTTGATACCCACGTCGCCCGCCTCAGCCGCCGACTCGGCTTTGTCCGGAGCGATGACCCCGTCAAGATCGAACGCTCTCTCATTAAGCTCGTTCCCCGCTCCGATTGGACCCTCTTTTCCCATCTCCTCATCTGGCATGGCCGCCGCCGCTGCGCCGCCCGCAAACCCGACTGCGCGGCCTGTGAACTGGCCGCACTCTGCCCCTCGGCTGCCACGGCGCGACATTGAGCCATCGTGGACCCGGCCCCCTCACGCCCCTCCGTTCGCGATATCACCTACCGGACTGAACTGCTCCGCGCCCTCCCCAACGGAGCCATCGAAGCGGCCATCACCACCTTTTTCCTGCTCATTGCCGTCCGCTATTATGAAGCCGGTCCCACCGCCAAGTCTTTCATCTCTACCGGCGGTGCCCTCGGCCTCCTCCTCTCCCCCGTTGCTGTGTTCTGGGTTGCCCGACTCCAATGGACCACCACCTCCGCTGCGGCCGCCTTTGGCCTGATTGGCTCCGCCGGTTTCCTCCTTGCCGGCCTCTATCCATCCCTCCCCGTCTTCATCGGAGGTTCCCTCCTCGGCGTCATTTGCGGTGCGGTCGCCATCCCCCTTTGGACTCAAACCTTTCAGGACAACTATCCCGCTTCCGAACGCGGGAAACTCTTTTCCCGTGCAACTGTCCTCCGGATCATCGCCGCAGGTGCTGCCGCTGAAATCATCGGGCGCTACCTCGGTGGTGGGATTGACCGCTTCCCCATCTTCATGGTCTTCCTGGCCGCCTGCGGCTTTCTCTCTTCCGCTCTCGCTGCCCGGATTCCCTCACGCCCCATCTCCCTTGTCGGCGGTCGCCACCCGCTCCGCGCCCTTCGCTACCTGAAGGAAGACCGGCTCCTCCGCTGGATGATCGCCTCCTGGATGTTCATGGGCCTCGGCAACCTCATGATGCTCCCCCTCCGCGTCGAATACCTCGCCAACCCCGTCCACGGCCTCGAGCTTTCCGTCCCCGCCATCGCCCTCCTCCTTGGTGTTCTGCCCAATGTCAGTCGCCTCGTCTTCAGCCTTTTCTGGGGTCGTCTCTTCGACCGGGTCGAATTCCTCACCCTTCGCATTTACCTCAATCTCGGATTTCTCCTCGGCATTGCCACGTTCTTCGCCGGAAGTTCCTGGCCGGGCCTTGCCCTTGGTGCTTTCCTTTTCGGCGTGGCCAACGCCGGTGGCGATGTGGCCTGGAGCCTGTGGGTCACCAAGATCGCCCCGCCTGACCGGGTCGCCGATTACATGTCCATCCACACCTTCTTCACCGGCATTCGCGGCCTCGCCGCCCCCTTCCTCGCTTTCTATCTCCTTGAAGGCATGACCATCCACGCGATCGCCATCCTCGCCCTCGGCCTCATCCTCATCGCTACCCTCATGCTCGTCTTCGAGCGGGCCCACGGCACCATCCTGAGAGGATGACCAGCCCGGCACTTCAACCCAGCACCGTGAGGGTCCCGCTCGTCACCCCAAGCTGTCCGGCCGCCCCCACCTCCGTCAGCAGCCTTTCCGGCTCAATCACTCCTTCCAGCAGTCGCCGATAACTCCGGTAAAGCTCCGCCGCCCGGTCCCTTGACTCATCCAAAAACTCCACCCGGAACCGCCGCACTCCGGCCGCCCGGAACCCCTTGAAAAACGCCGCCCCGCTCTGCGCTCTCTGATGAAACAGCGTGTTGCGACAGCCCACATCGGCTTTCAATAAATGCCGCGCCCCCACCCGATCCTCCAGTCGCACCTCATGCCTCTCACACGGACGACCGCAATTGGTGTGATCCGTTCCCTCCGAAAGAAACGCCGCAAACACGCAGTGCTCCATGTGAAACATCGGCATGTGCTGGTGCAGCACAATTTCGAACCATCCCGCCGGTGCCCCTCCCAGCAGGTCCAACACCTGATCCGCATTCAAATCGTACGACACGGTCACCGATTCCAAGCCCTCCCCCATCAACACCTCCGCCGTGACCGGATTGGCCACGTTCAAGGAAAAATCCCCTCGCAGGGCAAGACCCGCCTCGCGAAAAAACTGCAGTGCCCCCAGGTTCCGAACCAACACCCCGTCCGGCTTCGCCCCCGCAATCAATCGGAAAAAACCTTCCTCTCCCGCCTTTTGAATCCGGGGCGTCGCCAACCAAACTCGTGCCTTTGACCCCTCCCGGATCGCCTCCACCGCCGGGCCAAACCGTCGGATATCCTCAAAATCAAGCAACACATCCTCACACCCCGCGGCCATCGCTCCCGCCACCTGCTCATCCGTCCGGCAAAGCGCACTCAGCAGAACCTCTCCCTCCGCACCTTCACCCCTTCTTTCCTTCAACCTCTCCACACGCTGAATTCCCCTTTCCATCCGCACACGAGGCGGTGATTGCTCTTGCCGACCCACTCCCGCCGCCGCCAGCCGGGCCACCGCCTCCCGCCGCATCCGATTCAGCTCCCGAATCGGCAGCAGGCAATCCCCGTCCAGGTGAACCTCTACCTCCCCAAGCACAAACCCCGTCCCTCCCAAACGCCCAAGCTGCTCCCGCAGCAGTGCCGCCGTCAGCGGTCGCTTCTCGGCCCTGACCAGCGGCATAGCAGATTCCACTTCCACCACCGCAATCCCACTGACAAAACGAAGTCGCAACGGTTCGCCCGGTGCGCCCCTTGCCCGAACGTCCACCCGCACCGCTTGTGGCGGAACGTCGCGGGCAAAACTCTGACGCAATACCTTGTTCAACTGCGGATCGTCCGTTTTCCAAATCCGCGCCCCCAACGGAATCCGGGCCATGTCAAGGTCGCCCCGTCCGAACCGCAAACGCCCGCCCTCCACCCCATGCACGCGCCCGCCCTGCTCCTTGTCCGGATCACCCCCGACGTCAAAAACCACTCCATCTCCCGCCGCCACCTTCACCCCCGGTTCTGTCTCCACCCAATCCCGTCCCTTGTCGTGCACCGTCCCCACATAGGCACCCCGCTTCTTACCAAACCGCCCATGAACAAGCTTCTGATGGTTCACCCCGTGCATCCACCCGGAAAACAGTCCCCGAGAAAACGTCATCTCCAACCGGTACCAATCTTCCCGCGTCACCGGCGCCTTCACTCCGGGGTCAAAACAGGCATCAATCGCCTTCCGGTACACCCCCGTCACCGCCGCCACGTACTCCGGACTCTTCAACCGCCCCTCAATCTTGAAACTCTCAATCCCCAGCTCCACCAAATCCGGAATCTCCCGCACCGCCGCCAGATCCTGCGGCGACAGCAGATAACGCTTGTCCCCCAAATCCCGCAGCACCCCATCCACCACCATCCGATAGGGCAACCGGCACGCCTGCGCACACTCGCCCCGGTTGGCACTCCGCTGCCCCAACGCTTCACTCGTCAGACATTGCCCGGAATACGCCACACAGAGTGCCCCGTGCACAAACGTCTCTAACGGCAGAACCCCGGCCTTGTTAAACTTCGCCAAATCCCGTAACGACAACTCCCGCGCCACCACCGCCCGCCGAATGCCCAACCGCTTCGCAAACCCCAATCCCTCCGGCGAAGTCAACGTCATCTGCGTGGAGGCATGCAACTCCAGATTCGGGAAACAATCCTGCGCCAGTGACGCCAACCCCACATCCTGGATGATGATCGCGTCCACCCTCGCCTCCGTCGCCCGCTGCAAAAGCTTCAAAGCCTCCCGCAGCTCTCCCGTGAACACCAACGTATTCACCGTCAGATAACCTTTCCGCCCCCGCTCATGCAAATAACCCATCAACCCAGACAGGTCATCCTCAGAAAAGTTCTCCGCCCGCAGCCGTGCGTTAAACGCCGGCAATCCAAAGAAAATCGCGTCCGCCCCGTTTGCCACCGCCGCCCGCGCACACGCCCAATCCCCCGCCGGTGCCAGCAACTCAGGTTTCCTGACCGGCCCGCTCACATCCCCAACCGGGCGGCATTCTCTTTCAGCCAGCGCTCCGCCTCCCGATACCCCGGGCACACCTGCTCCACCAAAAACCAAAATCGCCGCGAATGATTCATTTCCCGCAGATGCATCAACTCATGCAAAATAATGTAATCCGCCACATCCGGCGGCGTTTGCACCAAACGCCAATTCAGCGAAATCGTCCCTTTCGCCGAGCACGAACCCCACCGCGTACTCTGGTCCCGGACCGTCACCCGTCCCACCTTCAACCCGTGCCCCTCTGCCAGCTCCAACGTCCGCGGAATCAACACCCGCCGCGCCAACCCGTGCAAATGCTCTTCCACCAACGGACGGAGATTCCCCTGCCACCGCGGGGCATCCAATTCCACCGGCCCCACCTGCAACCGCACCGGTGGCCCTTCATTCCGCACCGAAATCCGGTGCAACCCACCCCGCACCATCACCTCCGTCCCCAACACCCACTCCTGCGGCATAATCCCTACCGCCTGAATCTTCCGCCGCTGACGCTCCACCCAACGCAGCTTTTCCAGCACAAATATCTTCGCCTGCTTCCGGCTTCCCCGCCGCGGAATCGTCACATGCACCGTCCCGTCCCGGTGCACCGAAAGCAAATACCGCCGCGCCCGCGGATTCTCCCGGTAAAACACCGGCGCCTCCCCATCCGCAAATGACAACACCTCCTCCGGCCGCACCGCACCCGCCGGTTCATCAAAGAAAAATGCCATCTGGTCGAAAACCATCTCCGATCACGCTACCCGATTCCCACCCCCGCGGCAAGCCGCCGCACGGGTTTCCCAACCTCCTTCACTCAGCCCGAAAGCCTCACGCTCCAGAACAGGCCAAAGTCAACGAATCGCTGCGACCAGTTTCGGAACAAGCTCGTTAATCGCCACCCGCTCCTGCACCATCGAATCCCGGTGCCGCAACGTCACCGTATCTGTCCGGCCTGCCATTGGTCCCTCTTTGATTCCCTCCACCGTCTCAAAGTCAATCGTCACCCCGAACGGCGTTCCCACTTCATCCTGCCGCCGGTACCTGCGGCCGATCGCTCCGCTCTCATCGTAGAACACCGCCATGTGCGGCCGGAGCAACCGTTCCACTTCCCGCGCCTTCGCCACCAGCTCCGGCTTGTTTTTCAATAGCGGAAAAACCCCTACCTTGATCGGCGCAATGCACGGCGCAAACCTCAGCACGGTCCGCACCTCCTTATTCCCCTTCTCATCCACCACTTCCTCCTCGGCAAAGGCCTCGCACAACACCGCTAGACACGTCCGGTCCACCCCGGCGCTTGGCTCGACCACGTGCGGAACAAACTTCTCCTTGGTCTCCTCATCAAAATAGTCCAGCGGTTTGCCCGAAGCCTCCTGATGCCGGGACAGATCATAATCAGTCCGATAGGCTATCCCCTCCAGCTCCTGCACCCCGAACGGAAATTCGTACTCCAAATCGTAAGTTCCTTTGCTGTAAAAGGCCCGGTCCGATTCCGGCACATCCAAAACGTGTATCTTCTTCCGTGGAATCCCGATCGATTCATACCATGCTAACCGATCCTCCAGCCACCGCTCCAACCACTCACGGCCCGTTCCCGGTTTGACAAAAAATTCCACTTCCATCTGCTCAAACTCCCGCGAGCGAAAAGTGAAGTTCCTCGGATTAATCTCGTTCCGAAATGCTTTGCCAATCTGGGCAATCCCAAACGGTAACTTTTTTCGGGCCGTATCCAGCACGTTCCGGAACTGAACGAAGATCGCCTGCGCGGTTTCCGGCCGCAGATAGACAAGGTTATCCTCGGATTCCACCGCCCCGGCATGGGTCTTGAACATCAAGTTAAACGAGCGCGGCTCGGTCAACTGACAATCCGGGCCCGCCCCAACGCACTGGCTCGGCTTTTGCGGGCATGGCGTCGCTGCCACCTGATCGGCGCGAAAACGCCCCTTGCATGTTTTGCAATCAACCAGCGGGTCGTTGAAGGTCTCCTCATGACCCGAGGCCCGCCACACCGCCCGGTTCATCAAAATCGCTCCATCCAACCCCACAATATCATCCCGGAGCTGCGTCATCGCCCGCCACCAGTGATCCTTGATGTTCTTCTTCAATTGCGAACCCAGCGGACCGTAATCCCACGCGCCGTTGAGCCCCCCGTAAATCTCGGATGATTGGAAAACGAAACCGCGCCGCTTGCAGAGCGCGATAATTTTATCCATGACCGGGTTGGATGCGTGAGAACTCATATGGGATTGGGAAAATAGCGACGGGAACCGTGGTTGCCCACCGAAAAAGGGCACGAGAAAGGGGTGCCTTGCGACACCCCTTTTCCGAAACGGATTCAATTCACGCCAAACAAACGTTAGCCTGCGAAGCTGTAAACGCCTCGGCTGACCTTTTTAATGGAGGAATCGCGCCGGTTGCTTAGCACCTGATTGACCCGCACGCGGAGGCTTTTCCCGGCATTCGGCCCGAGCTTCTGCTCCAGATGCTTCACCAGATCGTTCGTTTTAATCGGGCCCAGATCCTTTAAGGAAGCGTGGACGAGATCCCGCAGTGTCCCCGGGCGGGCTGGTCCAAGCCCGTCCCCGGCTTTTCGTCCGGGTTTGCGTCCGGCTTTGGCAACCTTGGCTGGCTTCATCGCCTTCGGAGCTTCTGCCAACGCCGGTGCCTGCATGGCTTTCCGGCCGGGCTTCCGGCCCCGTTTTTTCCGAACGACTTTTCCAGCTTCTTCAACGACAGTTTCGGCCACTTTTTTGACCGCACTGACGCTGCCAGAGAAAAGGCTTTCAAGATGTTCTCGCGCTTCTTTGATCTGGTGCAGGCTGTTGATGAGATGATCGATTTCAGCGACCGAAGCATCTTTCAAGAGCAGGAGCGCTTCTTTGACGGAGGGGGTTGAATTCACAGATGATTTACGAACCATAGAAGACGAAACGTAACATTTTCGGCAGAACTGTCCACAAGAATATTACAACTCTGATCACTCCACTATGCCCCGCTGCCGGATTCCCGACGGCTG
>CALFVM010000172.1 GCA_937928665.1 uncultured Candidatus Methylacidiphilales bacterium | reverse complement strand
CGGATCCTCCCGCCGCGTCGCCTCGTCCCAGTGTTCCGGGTAATAACACACCCCAAACCAAAAACGATCCACATTCAACGGCCGCCTGTGACACAAATCCGTGCGGCCCGTCGGCCCAAATGTTCCCGGCATCCGCTTCATCCACTTAACGGAGTATGGCCTAACCTTTCCACTGTCCAGCCCGTAAATTCACCCCCGCCCACCACCGCCTTTCACACAAAGTGCCGCACATCCAGCGTCGTGCCCCGGTGCAAACTCACCTTCGCCCGCGGGCGCCGTTGCCCGATGACCTCCGGACACTCTACCCACCGCTCTTCCCGCCGAGCCCGGGCCGTTGCCGAGTCCGTCGGCCGATCCGGATACTCCCCCCCGCACGGTTTCCACGCATGGTATGCCGCCGCCGCTTCCACCACCCCCGACTTGTGCGGAACCCATTCAAACACCAGCGGCGATTGCAGCGGAACGTGGGGATGCAGACCCGGAACCACATAAAACGCCCGGAACCGCACCGCGGCAATCCCATCCCCGCCCGGTGCCAACGGAACCGGATGACCATTCACCCACAGGGTGCCCCGTTTCGTCATCCCCGGCGTCCCCGCCCGCACCTCCAGCCGTTCTGTGCTCGAATCCACAAAACGCGCCGTCGCTCCGCTTAGTGACTTCTCCCCCAGCAACGGCCACGGTTCCAATGCCGCGCGGAAATGAAACCTCCCCTCCCCGGTCTCCAAAGTTCCCACCTCCGGAAAACGGAACTCATACAGCGGCCGCAGCCATTCCGGATCAAACGGAATCCCGTGCCGACGCAAATCCCCAATCACCTCCAAAAGATCGCGCCACAACACCTCCGGCATCATGAACCGGTCATGCAACGCTGTGCCCCAACGGATGAAGGGTGCCGTGCACGGCTTCTTCAACAGCCGCGCCAGAATTCCCCGCACCAGCAAACACGTCGCCGACATCCAATCCGGCTCCGGAAACGCCTCAAACGCTCGCAGCTCCACGATCCCCAAACTCCCATTCGGTTGCGCCGCATTCCACAACTTGTCCACACTGATCTCCGCCCGGTGCGTGTTTCCGCTCCGGTCCATCAACAAATCCATAAACAACATCTGATACAGAACATGCGGAAACGGCTCACCCAATCGCCGCGCCCCCGCACAGGCAATCTCTAGCTCGTCCATCGCCTCGTAGGTGCTTTCATCAATCCTCGGCGCCTGACTGCTCGGTCCCAAAAACTGACCCGTAAAAAAATAAGACAGTGACGGGTGCCGCTGCCAAAAACGAATCATCGACGGCAGCAAATCAGGCCGCTGAAAAAACGGACTCCGCAGCACATCCGGCCCCCCAAAACAAAGATGCGCTCCCCCACCCGTCCCATTCTCCCGCCCGTTGAACGCAAACTTCCGCGCACACATCCCACACGCCTCCGCCGCCCGATATAACCGCCGCATCCACTCGTCATACTCCACCCAACTCCCGCATGCCGGCAGATTCACCTCCAACACCCCCGGATCCGAGGCCACCCCCATCCGCCCGAATCCCCGCTCACCCGGTGGTGGATACCCGTTCAGAACCAAACGGTCCAACCCCAATGCCGCCGAAGCCTGTTCCACCTTGTGCACCAACTCCCGGTGCGCCCGAAAATCAAGCGGCGGCAGAAACACCTCCAGATTCCCTTTCCGCACTTCCACGGTCAGTGCCCGCTTCAAACAATCCTCCGGCAGCGAAGATAACGGCAACCGCAGCCCCAACAAACTATCCCCCGGAATCGGCCGCAGTGCCTTCTTCGCCCCATACGGCCACCTGCCCGAAACCCAGTGCCCCTCCTCGTGACTCAAGGGCAACACAAAGCCCTCCGTTCGCCCACCCCGACCCACCGCCCGCAGCACTGGCTCTTCGACCTCCACCAGTTCCCGGATCGCCCCCGCCAGCCGTGTCGCCTGCCTCTCTCCGTGGGGCCCCTCCGAATCATCCAGCAGCAACCGCTCCGGACGCCCCCAATACGGGAAGCCATCGTCCGCCCACATCAGATGCACCGACCAACGGGGCAGCGGCTCACCCGGATATAGTTTCCCTGATGAATGAAATAAAACCGGCCCCGACGGCAGCTCTTTCATCACTGCCGCCAAAAATCGCCGGGCATAATCCAGCTTGGTCGGGCCCAGCGCATCCACACTCCACTCCGGCCCGCTCGGGTCGATCGGAACAAATGTCGGCTCTCCACCCACCGTCAGTTCAATCCCCTGTGCCTTGAGTATCTGCTCCACCCGCTGCGCACATCCCCTCGTGCTAATCTTCTTTGCCTTCATCATGATCCCCATCAAGGCCCCTTAAATCTCCTTCATCTCCACGTGAGACTCCATCCGGTTTTCCACCGGCTCCGCTCCCAAATATCCGCCCTGAATCGGATTGACCGTCTCCGGATGACGCGCCACCGCCACCGGAATGAAATAGTTCGAGCACAAGATCCCATTAGTCGGATCAAAACCCTTCCAGCCCGCTCCTGGCAGAAATACCTCCGTCCACGCATGCATGCTCCCATGCGCTCGATTCGCTCCCGGACCCCCGTCAATGGGCGGATCATACAAATATCCCGACACAAACCGAGCCGCCAAACCCAGCCGACGGCAGACCGCCGCAAAAAACACCGCAAAGTCCCGGCACGAACCCGACCCCAGCCTCACTGTCTCGTCCGGCGTCTGAATCCCCGGCGACTCCCTCCTCTGATAAAGAAAAGACTGGTGAACCAACCGATTCAACAACGTCAGCAGCGGCACGGTCTCCTCTGGCGGATTGGGCAAATTCCGCCGCAACCACGCCGACACCCGCAGCGAATCCCGACTTTGCCCCATCTCCACATACGGAAGCAACCCCGGCAATTCCTCCACCTCATACGCAAACGGAAAGTTCACCGCATGCGGTTCCAAAATAAAATCGAACGGGTTCTCATCCAGCAACTCCGCTTCAAACGTCACCTCCACCGAAAGCTCCGCCGACACCTCCGCAAAGTCCAGCAGCGCAATCGAGTTCTCCATCGCATCCCGAATCCACCGACACCGTCCCACCGGCTCAGATTCAATGCGGAATGTCCCCACCTGCAAATGATGGTTCTCCCGCGGCCGCACATAAAGCCGGTGTGTACCGAACCCAACCGGCTTGCTGTAATGATACCGTGTCTCGTGTTGCACCGATAGTTTCATGCGCCCATCACCTCTCCTGCCCGCGTCTTTCGACGCTTCAACGTCACCATCACCTCAAGCTTCTGATTCGAAGCACCTTTGTACGTCCCACGCACCGGTGCCACATCCGCATAATCCCGGCCCACCGCCACCTTCACATGCCGTTCCCCCGTCTGCTGATCATTCGTCGGATCCAAACCCCACCAATACCCGCCGGGCAAATAAACCTCCACCCACGCATGACTTGCCATCGCCCCCACCAGTGCCTTCTCCGTTGCTGTCGGATCAAACGCTTCGATATACCCCGAGACATACCGCGCCGGAATCCCATAAGTCCGCAAGATCGCCAACATCAAATGCGCAAAGTCCTGACACACCCCGCTCCGCTGCCGGATCACCTGATCCAAAGGCGTCCCGATTTCCGTCGAACCCGGTCGATACTTGAAATGCCCGAATATCCAGTGGTTCACCCCCAGCAACACCTCCTGCAAATTATCCGGCGGCCTGACAAAGTTCTTCCGCAAAGGCCCCAAAACCTTGTGCAGCGGAACAAATGGCGTCGGCTGCAAAAACTCGAAAAGAGCCAGCATCTGACTGTTGTAGATCTGGCGTGCCTCCGCCACGGTCACCTCCAGCGCCGCCGCCGGCGGCGGTAACCCGCTCGTCTCCACCTCCGCCCACGCCTTGATCGATAACCGCTGATGCCGGAACGGCACCGAGAAAAACTCCACCCGGTTTCCAAAGTAATCCTCGTAGCTCTCGATCGGCACCGACGGCACCAACTCGACACCCCGCTTGCCCACCCGCTGCCCCGGCACCTCCATCGGACACACCCGCAATTCCGCAAACGATTCCGAGGCAGGTTCGGCGTAGTGATACTCAGTCTGATGAACAACACGGAATCGCATGATATCCCCCCTAGGCAGCAATCTCTTTGCCGCTTTCCTGCCTTTCATTAAAGGCCGCCTGATGCGCAAAAAAATGATCGTCCAACAGATTGTGAATCCGTTCCAATCGGCTTTTTAACTTCGCACTCTGCTTCCCAATCCGTCCCCGCATCGCATTCAACGAACTCGGTAATTGCATGGCAAAATCCTCCGCTTCCAAGTTGATCGCCGGAAATATCGTTGCTAGGTCAAATCCCGTCAGGTGATCCAAGAGCGACCGCACCGCCTGACATACCGGCACCGTGTTCCGCGCCGAATCTCGTGCCAGCAACTGGTCCAGTGCCCCCAGCAAATTGACACAACAAAATGCCACCGAACTCGGCGTTTCCCGGTTCCGCCAGAGCAGCTCGGCCACATAAATCGCTTGCGCCCGCGCCCGGAACTCCCGCCGATATGCATCCAGCGACCCCAATAATCGCAGCAGCGTCGTTAAATCCGGATCCTCCTCCGTCGTGTTCGCCGCCGCCACCGCCGCCACCGGCAGCACCACCTCCAACACGCTCACCGTCGAGATCGCACGCTCCAGAAAACTCCCAATCTTGAAAAAACTCCACCCATCATCATGCGGCATCGTCCGCAACGCCGTTCCCATCACACACGCAATATCGTCCACTGTTCCCCCCGCCACTTGCACCAACTGCGCATGTCCCGGCTGCCGCCCCTTGCCCGCAATCTCCAACCGCAAACACGCCCGGTTCAACGCCCCGAAAACCTCCGGCGTGATATACTCCCGAATGCCCAACGCATTCGCCCGTGCTGCTTGCAACCCTGCCTGCACCGACGCCCGGTCCCCCGCACCCAACAGCAGCGTCCGGCTCAACGGCAGCGTGTCCCCCGGCCACGACTCCGGGTCCAACAACTCTTCCTTCCCCGTTGACGCCGCCACCCCCTGCCACAACGGCAACACCTTCGCCTGCGACTGCGCCGATAGCTCCTCCCACCGCGCCTCCTCC
>CALFVM010000171.1 GCA_937928665.1 uncultured Candidatus Methylacidiphilales bacterium | reverse complement strand
CCACCACCTCATCCGTCAGGGTCTCCGCATGCGCACCAGCCTCGTCTGCCAAACCGCCGAGGCCCGCGACGTCCAAGCCTTCGCCTGCCTTATCGCCTACGGCGCGGCCGCCATTAACCCTTACCTCGTCTGGGACCTCGTCGCCCGGCTTAAATCCGAGGGCAAGCTCGGCGAGATGACCGAGACCATCGCCATCGAAAATTATTGTAAGTCCATCGACTCCGGCCTTCTCAAAATCATGTCCAAAATGGGCATCTCCATGCTCGCCAGCTACCAGGGTAGCCAACTTTTTGAGGCCATCGGACTCCACGAAACGGTCATTGAACGCTTCTTCACCGGCACCCGCTCCTTCGTCTCCGGCATCCGCATCGAAGAAATCGCCCGGGAAACCCTCCGCCGCCACACCGAAGGTCATCAGGACGCCGCCACCAAAACCAAAAAGGACCCTGGCTTCTACCGCTACCGTCCCCAGGGCGAACTTCACGCCATCACTCCGCCCGTTCTTCAGAACCTTCACCGCTTCGTCGGACTCAAAGGCGAGGACAAAGCCTACAATCCGGCCGATTACCGAGCCTTCGCCGAAGCCGTCAACGCCAACTCCCCCGTCAGCATCCGGCAACTCCTCCGCTTCAAGCCGGGCGAAGCCATTCCTCTTGACGAGGTCGAGCCCATCGAAGAGATCCGCCGCCGTTTCACCACCGCTGGTATGTCCCTCGGAGCCCTTTCAGTTGAGGCCCACGAAGTCCTCGCGATTGCCATGAACCGGATCGATGGCAAATCCAACTCCGGCGAAGGCGGCGAAGACAAAACCCGCTTCACCCCGCTCGAAAACGGCGACTCCAAAAACAGCCGCATCAAGCAGGTCGCCTCCGGCCGTTTCGGAGTGACCGCCGAATACCTTGCCAGTGCAACCGAGATCGAAATCAAGATCGCCCAGGGTGCCAAACCCGGCGAAGGCGGCCAGCTCCCCGGCCATAAGGTCTCCGCCCTCATCGCCAAGCTCCGTCACAGCACTCCCGGCGTCATGCTTATCTCCCCGCCGCCCCACCACGACATCTACTCCATTGAGGACCTCGCCCAGCTCATCTACGACCTTAAACAGGTCAATCCACGGGCAAAGGTCTGCGTTAAGCTCGTTGCCGAATCCGGTGTCGGCACCATCGCCGCCGGCGTCGCCAAAGCTCACGCCGATGTCATCCTGGTCTCCGGCCACGATGGCGGCACCGGCGCCTCACCCCTCTCCTCCATCAAATACGCGGGCAGCCCTTGGGAAATGGGCGTGGCCGAAACCCAGCAAGTCCTCCTCCTCAACGGTCTCCGGAACCGCGTCACCCTCCGCACCGACGGCGGCATGCGCACCGGACGGGATATCGTTATCGCTGCCCTTCTCGGAGCCGAGGAATACAACTTCGGCACCGTCGCCCTCCTCGCCATGGGCTGCGTTTACGTGCGCCAGTGTCACCTGAACACCTGCCCCGTCGGTGTTGCCACCCAGGACGAGCGCCTCCGGGCCAAGTTTCGCGGCACCGCGGACGGCGTTGTGCACTACCTTGATGCCGTTGCCCAGGAAGTCCGCGAAATCATGGCCCAGCTCGGTTTCCGCTCCATGGAAGAAATGATCGGTCACCCCGAATACCTGGAACAAATCTCCCTGCCCGATCACCCCAAGGCCAACCTGCTGAACCTTTCCTCTCTCCTGCACGTCCCGGAGATCGACGACCTCACCCCGCGCTTCCACACCTGGGAACGGAACGACAAACTCGAAGACCAACCTCTCGACGAACGCATTCTCCAGGACGTCAAAAGCACCCTCCGCACCCGCAAACCGATCACCCTCAAGTATAAAGTCCGCAACTTCCACCGCTCCGTTGGCACCCAGCTCAGCGGGGAAATCGCCTACCGCTACGGGGATGAAGGACTTCCCGATAACACCATCAACCTCAACCTCGAAGGCAGCATCGGTCAGAGCTTTGGTGCTTTCCTCGTTTCCGGCATTTCCCTCCGCCTCCGCGGCGAGGCTAATGATTATGTCGGTAAAGGGATGAACGGCGGCAAGATCGTCGTCGTTCCCCTGCCGCAGGCTACCTTCGATCCCTCGACCAACATCATTTGCGGCAACACCCTCCTCTACGGAGCCACCGGCGGGAAACTCTTCGCCTACGGTCGCGTCGGCGAGCGATTCGCCGTTCGTAACTCCGGCGCGTCCGCCGTTGTGGAAGGCGTCGGGGATCACGGCTGCGAATATATGACCAACGGCGTCGTCGTCGTCCTCGGCCCGACGGGCAAAAACTTCGCCGCCGGCATGTCCGGCGGCCGTGCCTTCGTCTTCGACGAAGACAACAAGTTCGAAACCCGCGTCAACAAAGCTATGGTCGACGTCGGTCCCCTGACCGATCCTGAAGACATCGCCCTCCTCAAGGGGCTCATCTACGAACACCTGGAAGCCACCGAAAGTCTACGAGCCAAAGCGATCCTGGCCGACTGGGACAGTCACGCGCCAAAGTTTCGTGTCGTCATACCTCACAAACCTGCACCGGTACCAGCACCTGCAGAAAAACCCGTCGCCGCGGCCAAAGCTTGACCGTCCACCCACGCTTGCCGACTAACCTTTCGAGGCAGTCGATAACCGCCACACGCACCCCCTACCCGCCCCGCAGTACCACCTGCCCCCTCCTCATTCCCTCCTCAGTGCTCAACCTCAAGCTCTGTCAGGAGGAGGGTGCGGCAAATGGTTGAGTGCCTTGAAACGCCCCAGCGGGATCGCTGTTGCGATCGCCCGCGTCACGAACTCTTTGGCCCGCACCACCGCACGCGGCAAGTCAAGCCCCCTCGCCAGCCCCGCGGTGATCGCCGCTGAATACGTGCAACCCGTTCCGTGCGTTTGCACATTCGGAATCCGGTCCGCCTCCAACCGCAGCACATCGGAACCATCGACCAAGTAATCCACCGCCTGCTGGCCTTTCAAATGTCCGCCCTTGACCAAAAAAGGAACCCCCCAGCGTGAAGCCAACTCAGCCGCAGCCCGCACCACGTCATCCTCGGATCGAAGCGGTCGCCCGCACAGCAACGCCGCCTCATCCAGGTTCGGTGTTACAATCGCCGCCAGAGGAAACAGCCGGTCCACCAACTGCTGCACGGCCGGGCGACGGAGTAAAAGCGCACCCGACGTCGCCACCATCACCGGATCAATCACCAATCGCGGCCGCCGCTGGGCGGGCAGTGCTTCAAAAACATCCGCCACTGCGGAAATAATCGGGCCCGAGAACAGCATCCCCGTTTTCATCGCCGCCACCGGAAAGACATCAAAGACCAGCTCCATTTGCTCCTGGACCAACGTCGGCGGCATGGGGCGGATCGTCTGAACAACTTTGGGATTTTCCGCCACCACACAGGTGATGGCTGCGGTTCCGTAGACGCCCAGCGAAGTGAAGGTTTTCAGGTCCGCCTGAATCCCCGCCCCCCCGCTATTATCGGAGCCCGCCACCGTCATTGCGGCCGGAACGGCCGGGCGTGAAGAGCGGGAACGGAGCTGACGGGTCATCGGGCTACTTTTTCCCAAACAGACCCGCCTTTCGCTTGGGCACTTGGATATTATCAAACCGAATTGGAGCTTTCAGTGCCCCGGCCCGGACGCCGAGGAAAGTCGGCGATTGGTGGTTCTTGGCGATTTCTTTATTCGCCGCACGAAGCCGTTTGCAGAGCAATTGCGCAATACCCACCAAAAGCTGCCCGCCCGCTCCCGGCAACTCTGCAAAAAAATCCTGCAAAGCCGCAATATCCAAATGCCAAAGAACCGCCGTCTCCACCACCGTCACTGTGGCCGAGGCCGTTCCGGGCTCGAAAATGGAAACTTCTCCCAGACAATCGCCCGCCTGCACCTCTCCCAGCGTGAACTCCTCCCCGGCCCGTGCCACCGATACCCGAAGTCTGCCCGAAATCACGTAGTAGAGCCGGTCCTGCATCAGACCCTCCCGCACAATCACCTCTCCCGGACCAT
>CALFVM010000170.1 GCA_937928665.1 uncultured Candidatus Methylacidiphilales bacterium | reverse complement strand
GCCTCCTGGCCAGTCCGGAATCAACCCGTCGGCACCCCGCTCCCCAACACTAAGGTCCCTAACGGCATCCCCCAAAAAAGCTCCCCCCAAGAGGGGCCGTCCCATCAGTCAATAATCGGGATTAAGGTTCAGTTACCGGCGGGGACCTGAACGTGAACCCGACGGTTCGAGCGATCAAACGCGACCACTCCGTCGGTCAGAGCGAAGAGCGTATAGTCCCGGCCCAACCCAACGTTTTTTCCAGGGCGAAACCGCGTGCCGCGCTGTCTGACCAGGATGTTTCCAGCGAGAACGGCTTGGCCGCCAAATTTCTTTACGCCAAGTCGTTTGCTGACGCTGTCGCGCCCGTTCTGAGTGCTGCCTTTGCCTTTTTTATGTGCCATGGGATCCGACCTTTCTGACTTTAGACTCAGCTAAGAGAAATCTGCTTCACTTTAACCCGGAGAAATCGCTGCCGGTGGCCTACCGTCCGATGATAGCCCTGCCGCCGCTTGAACTTGAACGCGACGACTTTCTCGCCTTTTACCTCGCCAAGCACTTCGGCAGAAACGGCAGCTCCGGAAACCGTCGGCTGACCGACCTTGACTCGATCTCCGTCCGCAACCAAAAGGACTTCGTTGAAGGTCGCGTCGCGACCCTCCTCCGTCTCAAAAAGTTCGACGTCCAAAACGTCGCCCTCTTGAACTCGATATTGTTTACTGCCCGTGCGAATGACTGCGAACATAAATGTGTCTCCGAAAATGAGCTTCGAAAGCTACTAGCCCCCATAGGTCTGGCAAGGATAATTTGGCGAAAGTTTCCACCAAGACCGCACCCCGACTGCCGAGGTCAGGGCATCGCCCGGCTCAACTGTCCTTGGGTTGGGTCGACGGTAATTTTTCTTTCGCCGGTGGCTCGCTGTGGATTGCGTCGGACACTTCCCGGTCGAATTCAGCTTTCGCTTTCCGGAACTCCCCAAGGCTCTTGCCAAGCCCACGGGCCAACTCCGGCAAACGCCGAGCCCCGAAGAGCAGGATGATCACAAGAACAATCCAAATCCACTCCGAACCGGTGGGCAAAAAACCGAGAGGAACAATCACGGCAAGAAGCTAGCTCCGCCCGTGTGAGGAGGCAAGAACCGATCTTGCGGGTTTAAGAACCTGCTTCGAGCGAGCGCACGGACTTTTCAAGTGCCTGTAGCCGTGCATAAAGCTCGGGCAAGCGTTGGGTGAGTGCCTCGATCGCCATTGATTCTCGAATCGGCTTGGCCGGTGCTCCCCGCCAAATCTGTTTGGGGGGCACATCCTTGGTTACCGCGGATCGTCCGGTGACCGTGGTTTGGTCGCCGATGTGAATATGTCCAACGGTCCCAACTTGACCAGCCAGGGTTACGTAGCTGCCGGTCGAAGCACTTCCAGAGAGCCCGGTCTGGGCCACGATGATCGAGTGCGCTCCGACCACGACGTTGTGCGCGATCATGACCAGATTGTCGATCTTCGCCCCCTGCTGAATCCATGTCCGGTCAAACCGCCCGCGGTCAATGGTTGTGTTCGCCCCGATTTCTGCGTCGTCGTCAATCTGAACATAGCCACGTTGAGGAACCTTCACATGTTTCCCCCCGATGAACTCATAACCAAACCCGTCACTCCCGATCACGGCTCCGGAATGAAGAATCACCCGACGCCCAATGCGGCTCCGCTCCCGTACGGTCACGTTCGGGAAAAGACGCGTCCCTTCTCCAATCGTCGAACCGGCCCCCACGTAGCAGTTGGCGCCGATGATAACCCGATCCCCTAATTCTACCCCGGCACCCAGCACGGCACCCGGCCCGATCGAAACCTCCTCGCCCCATCTTGCGTCCGGGGCAATGACCGCCGTAGGATGAATCCCTTCCGGCTCAGGCAGCTCGGCTGGAGCGAACCATTCGCAAACCTGGGCAAATGCAGCGGACGGATTGTCCACCACAACAGTCGCACACGGAAAAGGCCCTTCTGCGTTAGCTGCAATGAGAATGGCACCGGCTCTGGTCCCTCGTGCGGCTCCGAGATATTTTGGGTTAGCCAAAAACGAGAGATGGGAGGGTCCGGCCACACGTAGGTCCGCCACTCCCGTCAGGATGAGACCCGGGTCACCATGACACTGGCCCTTGAGCCGCCCGGCCAGATCGCCCAGGGCGATTCCCGCATCGCTCATCTCCAAGCAGTTATTTCTTTTCGCTAGCCTGCTTGGCGTTAAGCGTTTTGATCAGGTTGTCCGAGATATCGGGAAGTTTTTCGTTGATGAAGGCAAAGGCACTGGTGCCATTCATGGTCATTCCCGACCGGTCCAGAACAAGATCAAACGCCTGAGACTTCGCGCTTTTGTCTAGCTCGGCCGTAATCTCGTCGAGGATCCGCTTGCGATTCCGCTGCATTTGGTCCTGCATCAGACGACCGGTCGTCTGCTCCCAGTCCCGCATTTCCCGCTCACGGTTTTGTGCTTCCTGGACCTTGTCCTTAAGCATGTTCTCGGTTTCCTTCTTGACCGCTTCACTCGACGCCGGATCGCGCCGTTTGTCTTCAAGGCTCTTGATCTG
>CALFVM010000169.1 GCA_937928665.1 uncultured Candidatus Methylacidiphilales bacterium | reverse complement strand
CCCCCCCCCCCCATGTCAACGCGGACCTCAATCAGTCCGGGTTCACGCTTGAGAACGGTCTGGCCGATGCCGTCGGGGAGATCGAGCGTGATGTCGGCTGGGGTTTTGAGGCGGAAGGTGGCGTGGGAGAGTTGGGCGGCGTTGGGGATGGGTTGGTTGGGGGTAATGAGGCTGGAGACAAAGATTTCGGCGGGTTGAACGCGCCCGAGGGCGACGTCACGTGGGGCGCGGACCATTTCGAGGAGGCCGAGGCCGCCGAGGGGGATTTGTCCGGCGATGAAGGTGCCGGTGGTGTCGGTCCATGATTTGATTTCGAGGCCGGGGAGTCGGCTGTAGCGCATGGTGATGGCGATGGTGTCGTAAACGGTGCCGAGAGCTTCCTTGGATTCGGGGCCAAGGATTTGCCAGGACATGTTGACGGCTTCAGCAGGGTTGTCGGAGTCGAAGGCAAGGGCCTGGCCGGTGGCACCGGCCGTGAGGCCGGGTCGGCGGACGGCGCGGTCAAGGGCACGGGGGCCGAGGGCACCGGCGGGGTAGGGGAAGGATTGGGCACCTTGTTCGGTGGTGAGCTGGATGTGGCCGTCGCGGACGGTGCCCTGATTGGAGAGGGTTTGGGGTCCCATGCGCATGGAAGTGGCGAAGTCCCGGACCGTCCCATCCGCGGTTTCCATGACTTTGGACTGGTAGGAGATGTCGAGGGTGGTGCCGGCACGGGCGAAGGCGAGTGCCATGGTTTGGGTGGTTTGGAAGACGGGTTCACCGGCGAGGGTGAGGGCCTCGGTTTGGGAGTGGAAATGGCCGACAGGCTGCCCGCCGAAAAGGAGCCGGGCCCAGTATTCTTCTTCTACTTCGGCCCGGGCGGAGAGGGCGAGGAGGGGGAGAAGGGCGGCGGTGATCCAGGGTTTGAAGGATTTCAAGTGTGCGGGCCAGCGGGGGCAGGGATGAAGGGTCAGGAAACCCCGGCGGGCTCGGCGGCTTTGGGGGCACCGGACTTCATGGCTTTGACGAAGTTGTGGCCCATGTCCCAGATGGGGCCGGGGAATTTGCCCAGGTCGGAGATGACGGCGTCGAGGGCGCCGGTGAAGCGGTCGATTTCTTTTTGGCCGATGATGAGGGGGGGGACGACTTTGACGATATCGGCGCGGTTGGCCGCGACCTGGGTGAGGACGCGGTGGCGTTGGAGCATGGGGGTGACGATGAGCTGGGGGAAGAGGGAGGGATCGAGGCCGTGAACGAGTTTCCAGCCCATTTTGGGCATCATGGCGCGGGGCTCGTGGAATTCGATGGCGGCCATGAGTCCTTTGACGCGGACTTCTTTGATGATGTCGTGACGTTTTTGGACTTCGAGAAGCTGGCGTTCGAGTTCGGCACCCTGAGTGGCGGCGTTTTCAGGGAGCTTTTCGTCTTCGAGGACGGTGAGGGCGGCGAGGCCGCAGGCGCAGGCGAGGTTGTTCCGTCCGAAGGTGGTGGAGTGGACGATGCAGCGGTCGAGGCGGTTAAAAGTTTTCTGGTAGATTTCGCGCCGGGCGACAACGGCACCGGCAGGGACGTAACCGGCACTGAGCGCTTTGGAGAGCGTGAGGATGTCGGGTTCGAGTTTCCAGTGTTCAAAGGCGAACCATTTGCCGGTGCGGCCGAGACCGGTCTGAACCTCGTCGCAGATGAAGAGGGTGCCGTGCTTCCGGCAAAGAGCCTGGGCTTGCTGGAAGAAGTCGTTTTTGGGGAACTTGACGCTTTTGCCCTGGACAAGCTCGACGATGAAGGCGGCAACATCGCCACGTTTGAGTTCGCGTTCGAGGGCGTCGAGGTCGCCCAGCACGACGCGGTCGCAACCGGGCACAAAGGGTGCAAAGCCTTCGTGGAAGTAGGGGTTGCCGGTGATGGAAAGGGCACCGTAGGTGAGGCCGTGGTAGGAGTTTTCGAGCGAGATGATGCGGGGGCGGCGGGTGGCGCATTTGGCGAACTTGAGGGCACCTTCGACGGCTTCAGTGCCGCTGTTGCAGAGGAAAACGGCGTCGAGGTGGGGGGCACCCTGGCGGGCGAGCCGCTTCACGATGGCCTCGGCGAGGAGTCCGGACATGAGGGCCGAATCGAGCTGAACCATGTTGGGGAGGTTCAGTTCGAGGATGTCGCGGATGGCTTGTTGGGCGACGGGATGATTGCGTCCGATATTGAAAACGCCGAAGCCGGAGAGGAAGTCGAGGTAGTCCTTCCCATCCATGTCGTAGAGGTAGGCACCCTCGGCCCGGGCGTAAACTTTATCAAAGCCGATGGTGCGTTGGACTTTGACGAGGGTGCGGTTGAGATAGCGGTCGTGGAGTTCGTAGTTCTCGCCGAGACGCGAGACGACCATGTCTTTGAGGTCGAGAGGCATGAAAAGAGGCTAGAGGGGAGCGGAGCTGGCGCAAGCCGGTTTTAGGTTTGGGGAGGGTTGGCCGGGGTCAACAGCTTGACAATTTGCTTGGAGGTAGATGGTTTGATCGACGATTAATTATTAGGCATCATTCGTCCGTTTTCTTATGAACCTCCGCTCCTTCAGTTGGTCGGCTTTGGGTTTGGGCTTTGTTCTGACGGCTTTGGATGGGATGGCCCAGGGGACTCCGGTCCCGATTTCCGCAGTGGTTGTCTCGGAGAGTCCGCCCGCACTGCGGATTGAATGGGACTACATCAACCACTTCACCAACAACGTGGAGCGTCGGATCTACCGGCGAGCCAAAGATGCAAATTCGTGGGGGACGCCGATCGCCACGCTTTCATCGGCAGCCAACACCTTGAGTTACACGGACACGACGCTGAGTGCGGGGGTGCATTATGAGTACCGGACAGAAACGAGGCTGAACGGGAGTTCGACCGTCACCAACACGGGCTATGTCAGCGGGGGCATCGAGGTGCCGTTGGTGGATGATAAAGGCAAAGTGCTTTTGTTGGTGGACGAGACTCATGCCGGGGCACTGGCACCGGAGCTTGCGCAACTGGAAGAGGATTTGGCCTGGGAAGGGTGGACCGTGATCCGACACAACCTGGCCCGAGCGACGGTGGATGCGGCGACAGCCTTCACGCCGGAAGTGGGAGCGGCGCGTGCGGCGGAGGTGGCCGCGGTGAAAAGCGTGATCACGGCGGCCTACAACGCGGATCCGGCGAATGTGAAAGCGGTGTATATCCTTGGGCATTTGCCGGTGCCGTATTCGGGGAATGTGAATGTGGACGGGCACAGTGATCATCAGGGAGCGTGGCCGGCGGACACCTATTATGCGGACGTGAACGGAACCTGGACTGACACGTTGGTCAATACGAACACGGCGGTCGATCTGCGGAACCGGAATGTGCCCGGGGATGGCAAATTTGACCAAACGTTGATTCCGTCCGATTTGGAGCTGCAGGTGGGTCGGGTGGATTTCCGGAACATGACGCTGTTTCCAACGGCGGGGGTGAGTGAGACGGAGTTGTTGCGGCGGTATTTGCACAAGTCACACGATTTTCGGCGAAAGCAGGGGGCGTATGCGGTGATCGAGCGGCGAGGTTTGTCCATCAACGCGTTCACGCCAGGGTCGGGCTCGCCAACCATGGTGAGCTCGTTTGGCGGGTTGCTGGGACGTGATCCGGGACTGGTGGACAAGCCAACGGGTCAAAAGTCGCCCTGGTTTACCTGGATGGAAGCCAATCCCGACCGGACCTATCTGATTGGGGCGGGTCAAACAGCCGGGGGTTACACAGGGAACGGAGCGGGGGATTCGTACGACTTCGGCCTGCGGCCCAGCCGTTCGGTCTTTACAGTGTTATTTGGCAGTTACTTGGGGGACTGGGATTCTCCGAACAACTTCATGCGGGCGTCCCTGGCGGGGAACGCCACGGGGGATTCGCTGGGCCTGACCTGTTTCTGGGGCGGGCGTCCGAACTTTTACATGATGGCGATGGGGTTGGGGGAAACGGTGGGCTATGCGGCCCGGGTTTCGCAGAATGCGGCCAATGCTTTGTATGCGTCCCAGTTTGGGGCGCGGGGAGTGCATACGGGATTGATGGGAGACCCCACGCTGCGTCTGCTGCCGGTGGAGCCGCCGAAGAATCTTCAGGCCGTGAGCAGTCTGGGCCAGGTGCAGTTGACCTGGGCCGGGTCATCAGAGGCGGGGTTGTTGGGGTATTTGGTTTTTCGTGGAACTTCGCGGACCGGCCCATTCACGAGGCTGACACCGTCGGTGATTGCCGGAACGAGCTTTACGGATACGACCGGTGTGCCGGGGACGACCTACACCTACCTGGTTAAAACCGTGGTGCGCTCGACGACGCCTTCGGGCACCTTTCACAATGCCAGTGCGGGAAGTGCGGCAACACTGACGGTAAGCAGTGGTGGAGTGTCCGCGCCCTTGGCACCGGGAAACCTGACGGTCCATGCGTCGGGTTCGACGCAAATCAACCTGTCCTGGACGGATCAGGCGACGGATGAAACAGGCTACCGGGTGGAACGGAAGACGGTGCCGACAGGCTCTTTCACGGCCCTGGCAACGGTCGGGCCGAACAGCACGAGTTATAGCGATGCAGGTCCCATTCCGGTGGGGAGCACTTATTATTATCGGGTTGTTGCGTTGGGAGCGGGCCAGGATTCGCTTCCGTCCAACACGGTGGCCTGGACGGCCTCGGTGGGTTCACTGAAGTTTGCCCAGGATGTGTTTCATCTGGACCGGACTCCGGGCTATGTGGACATCCCGGTGAAGCGGATTGGAGGGAGTGCGGGTTCGGTGAGTGTCACCGTGGCGACGGAACAGAATGGGCGGGATTCGGCTGTCGCGGGAACGCACTATACGCCAAAGAGTGAGACGCTCACCTTTGCCGACGGGGAGACTCTCAAGACTTTCCGTGTGCATTTGTTGGGAAGTTCGCCGCAGCCAGTCTGGTCGTTCACGGTGCGGTTGAGCGCCCCGGTGGGGACGCATTTGATCAATCACCAACAAGGCTCGTCATTCGGGCCGGTGGCGACCGTGTTGGTGCGGGATCCTTCGGCCCAAGTGGGCGGGCCTTGGAGTGCGGTGGAGGTGGGAAGCGGGATTGAATCGGGTGAGGTCGGGCAGATTGGGACGTCGTTTTCTTCAGTTTATTGGGGGAGCACGTGGAACAACAACGGGACCGAGAGCGGGCGATTCATCCACCGGACCCTGCCGGGAGACACGGTGATCACGGCCAAGATTACGGCACCAAGCCATGAGACTGCGGCCGTGATGGTGCGGGCCTCGACGGCACCGAACAGCCGGATGGTGGCTGTCCGGTTGACCAACCAGAGTGGCGGGGCGAAGTTTTGGGCGCGGGACAGTGAGGGCTGGCCGATTAGCGTGGTAACGTTGCCGGGCACATCGAACTCGATTCAGGCGCCGTATTGGGTTCGTTTGAGCCGTTCGGGCAATCAATTCAAAGGCGAGGTTTCCCCGGACGGAGTGACCTGGACAGAGCTGGGAACGGCCCAGGTTGCGGGGATGCCGGCCACCGCACTGTGGGGATTTTTTCAGGGGGTCAACCTCTATTCCGGGCCGCGTTGGGCCACGTTCACGGACATTTCGGTGAGCAATGCGACGATCCCCCCGACCTACGGGCAATGGTGCGCATCGTATGGTCTGCCATCAGACGGGACCGGGCTGGGCGCACCGGAGGCGAGCCCGGCGGGAGATGGCATGGGGAACCTGGTGAAGTATGGGTTGGGCATCAGCCCGTTGGTTGCGGGACCGCAAACCCGCCTGGAGGTAGGCCCGGCAGTGGTCGGTGGGCAGACTTATTTAACGCTAACTTACACACGACCGGAGCCGGCTCCGGACGGATTGGTTTACACGCCGGAGGGAAGCAGCGATCTGAATGGCTGGTCGGGAGCCGGGCTGGTGGAGGTCTCGTCAACGGTAACGGGCGGAGCGCGAACCGTTGTCGTGCGGGATGGGGAACCGATCGGGGCGGGACGCCGTTTTCTGCGGCTTAAGGTGACGCAACCGTAGAGGCGACAGAGGGCTGTAGAGCGAGCCGGTGCTTGCCGTGGGAGATCGGGTCGGGTAAAGGGCCTGGATGATTCGGTGTGCAGCGGTTGTCTGGTTCGCCTCGTTTTCCTGGCTTTGGGCGGCTGATGGGCCTCTGGGATGGGAGGCGGCCAAGACGTCAGTTTTGGTGGTGGGGACGTTGGAGTGGCAGGATGCGGAGTCGCTGGCACCGTTTCCGAAAACGGACCGGAGGGATGCGCAGTTGGTGGCGTGGTTCAAGAAGAGGGGTGTGCCGGATTCCCGGATTGCCTATGTGCAAGATCGGCAGGCGACGTTGGCGGTCATCCGCGAGCGGTTGGCCGGATTGCTGAAGGGCACAGGGCCAGGGGATCAGCTGGTGATTTATTACTGTGGCCACGGGTATCTTTCGGAGAGCGATCCGAGCGAGCTGGTCTTGGCTTCGTATGATGCGGGGATCGGCGGAATTGAGGGGTGGTCGTTGCGGGAGTTAGTGGAGACGGTGAAGTCGGGATTTGGCGGGGATCGGACATCGATTTTTCTGGATTGCTGTCATTCGGGCGGTGCGGTGGCGGCGGTGCGTCGGCATCATCCGGAGGGGGCTTACGGCGTGTTGGCGTCCTCGACCACGGCGGAGACGTCAACGGGGAACTGGACGTTTACGGAAGGGTTGCTGCGGGCGTTGGACGGGGATCCGGCGGCGGACGGCGACGGGAACGGCACGGTCACGTGGTCGGAGATGGGCCGGTTTTTGGCGAAAGAAATGAAGTTTGCGGAAGAACAACAAGCGGCCGTGCATCAGCAGAACGGGTGGACGGCGGGGACGCCGGTGGCAAAAGCCAGGCCGGTCAGACACCGGGATGTAGGAGCGCACGCTTGGGTGACGACGGATGGGGAGGAGTGGAAAGCGCGGATTGTGGCGGTGGAGCCGGAACGGTTGCAGGTTTTTTATTACGGGTATGAGGCAGCGGATGTGGAATGGGTGGAACCTTCGCGAGTGCGGATGGTGCGGGAGTAAGGGGGCGTTAGGCCTGGGTGAGGTGGTCAGGCAGGGATGCGTGGATCGGGTTGGTTCAAAGGTTACCAGGTATTAGGGTCGAAGGCTGGCAGGTGCGGGGGAGGTCTTCATCCGAGTTTGTCGGCACCGTTGGGAGCAAAAGCGGACAGCGTCCCAGTCACGGGCCCATTTTTTTCGCCAGGTGAAAGGGCGTCCGCAGACGGGGCAGATTTTGGTCGGGAGGTGGGGCTTTCGGTGCATTGGCTCTCTTAATCCAATCTTCGGTCGTGGCAAGCGGAGTGTGGCTTGCGAGGCGGAGGTGGACGCTCTAACTCCGAAGGGTGAGCGACGGGAAATGGAATGGCTGGACAGGCTGGCTGAATCCGTTGGACCGGTCAACCCGGGGAGCCTTCGCGGTGGGGCTGGGCTTGCTGGTGGTGGCGTTGGGGCTTTATTGGCCGCCGTCGGATTTCCGGTTTGAGTATCACAATGATGAGCCAAGCAAAGTGGAGCAGATTGTTTCGGGGACGCGGAATTTGCGGCATCCGGTGTTGATGCTGACGGTGGCGGACGGGGTGGTGTGGGTGGCGGGAGTGCAGGAGGATCGGCAGGCGGTGGCGTGGCTGGGGCGGGGGTTGTCCGGGCTGGCACTGGCGGTGGCAGTGGGGACGCTGGGAGCGACGGTAGCGTTGGGAGCAGGGTGGTTGCCGGGAGTGATGGCGGGGATGCTGGCCCTGGGGCGACCGGATTTTTATGAGGCGTCGCAGATGTTTAAGGAGGACGCCTGGCATTTGGCGACGGTTGGGCTGGCGGTGCTGGTGGCGGTGGCGTGGGGACGCGAAAAAGGAGCGGGGCGGGCGATAGGTTGGGCGTTGGGGTTTGGGGGTGTGCTGGGGCTGGCGGTGTCGGCCCGCTATTACGCGGTGGTGCCGGCGTTGCTGGCTTTGGGCTGGGTGTGGGTGCGGGGTGGTCGTTGGTGGAGTGGGGTGGGCTGGACGGTGCTGGGACTGATTGGCGTGTTTCTCGCACTCCATCTGCCGTGGTTGGAGGAGGTGGGGTTGGCGCGGGCGGAAGTGGCGCGGGAGATCGAGTATTTCGCACGGGGCCATTTTGGGGTGGGGGAGACCGTGCCTCACGATTTGTATTGGAAGAAGCTGGAGGGGATGGCGTCGTGGTTTCAGTGGGGGTTGCTGGGTTTGGCGGCGGTGGGTTTGGCGGTGCGCGGACAAATTGCGGGACTGTTGGCAGGTGCGGGGGCGTGGGCGTATCTGTGGGTGTTGGGATGGTCACCGAAGTTTGCGGATCGGTATTTTCTGCCGGTGGAATGGGCGTGGTGTCTGGGGATGGGATTGGGGTTGGGGACGATGGGGCTGGTGGCGTTGCGGGTGATGCGGGCGTATGGAGAGCGGGTGGGATTAGGGGTCGCGGTGTTGGTGATGGCGGGGGCGGGCCTGTGGGTGCTCGGGGGATGGTGGCCTGAGGTGGAGGAACGGCGCGGGCTTTTTGAACTGGATGACCGGCGGGAATTGGCGGAATGGATGGAGCGGAATCTGCCGGGCGAGGTGCGGTGGGTGGAGGATGACCTGGCGCAGATACGGCTATGGTTACCGGGCCGAACGGTGGGGTTTGCGGAGTTTGTGGTGGATTTGGGAACGGCTGAGGAGTTGGTGAAGATGGGGGCGGGGTATGCGGTGCTGTGCCGGGATCGGCATTATCGCTATACAGCGGACCGGCAGGTGGCGCAGAAGGATGAGGGCGGGGTGGCGGCGATGCGTCGGGAGCGTTACCGAAGGTTATTGGAGGAGGGGATGATTGTGTGGAGTAGTCCGGGCCGACATCCGAAAGTGATGCATCCCGGTCTGGATTTAGTTGACCTGGGACTGTTTCGGGCCGGGGCGGGCACGGAGAGCTATGAGAGCGGCGGGGAGGATTAGCGCGAGGAATAGGGTGGGGAAAAGGGGGAGCGCGGCGCGGAAGGCTTCGTTTTCGTCGGCGAAGGTGGTGCCGGTGCGGAGGGCCGCGAGGGTTCCGGCGTAGGCAAGTCCGGCCAGTCCGTAGGCGAGGTTGTAGGTGAGGCCTTTGAAGCTGAGGACGGTGGCGCGGTGGGCGGAGTCGGTGGCGCGGTTGAGGTAGAAGGAGATGAAGAGTCCGTTCATGGACATGGCTGCGGCCAGGGGAACGAGGGCAGCGGTGGCTCCGATGGGAGAGGGAGCGGCGAGAAGGAGGAATGCGGCCAAGGCGAGGGCGGCGGCGATGGCAAAGTTGGCCGAGACGGGAAGATGGGCGACCATACGTCGGGCGAGGGCGGGGACGAGAAAGGCGACGATGGAAAAGGCGGCTGAAATCAGGCCGAAGGAACGCTCGGGGAAGTCGAGCATGCGGAAGAAGTTGCTTTTAAGGGTCAGGAAGAGGCGGATGACGGAGTCAAGGGAAAGTCCGGCAGCGAGGAGGGCGAGAACGAGCGGGGTTCGGCTGATCCAACGGGTGGTTTCGGCGATTTGCCGCCAGGGGTTGAGGTGGGTGGAACCCGGGTGGGGTGGGGGTCGGGGCGGTTCGCGCATGGCCCAGGCGCAGGTGCAAGCGGCCGTGGCCATGAGGAGGGTGAGGGCGATAGGCCAGCGGGAGGGCTCGCCGCCGGTCTGGCCGACGAGGGCCTGGTCGTAGACGGCCGCGCCGACGAGCATGACGACGATAAAGGCGGCGGATTGGCAGCGGCCGAGGTTGGCCAGGACGCGGCTCCAGTGGGGGTCGCGATCAGGCCCGGTGGGGATGGAATCGAAGGCGAGGGCTTCATCAGCACCGCTGGCACAAGCTTCGGCCAAGCCGCTGAGCAGGCGGTTGACGATAAGGACGGGGAAGAGCCAGGAGGAGCCAGCGGGGGCGAGGAGGAGGACAAGCATTTCGATGACCATGAGGGCGGAGGCGAGACGGATGAGGGTGCGACGTCCGAGGAGATCGGCGAGGGCACCGGAGGGGAGTTCGCAGGCAACGATGGTGAGGGCCCAGACGAGGTTGAGGAGGGCGTATTGTTCGAGGGAGAGGCCGAGGTCGATGAAGAAGACGCTGAGAATGGGGTAGTAGAACCGGGCGTTGAAGGCGATGCGGAAGGCGATAAAGAGGGGAAGGTTGCGGGTGAGGTTCACGGAGGGATGGGGCGGTGCGGAGTAAAAGGGGGAGAGGCGGAGTAGGCAAGGGATGTCTTGCGTGATGGGTTCGCTGGTTTGACAGGGAGGCGATGGGGGAGG
>CALFVM010000168.1 GCA_937928665.1 uncultured Candidatus Methylacidiphilales bacterium | reverse complement strand
CTAAGGTCGATTCAAATCGGTCCTGGTTTGTAACAACTGGGCGTCAGCCGGATTCTAACCCACGTCTTACCCAAGCCGAACCGTGGTTGCACCCAGCCCGAGATAATTCGCGGGAGCACAGGTGGTCAGAATAATCTGCAGGCCCCGCCCCGCGGCCCGGTGAAGCATCAGATGCAGTGCCCGGAACCGTTCAGGATCTGAATTGACGAAGGCGTCATCCAAGGCCACCGGAAGACAGCCATCATGGCTCTCCGCCAGAATTTCCGCGACCGCCAAACGGAAGGCCACCGAAAGCTGTTCCCGGGCACCCCCGCTCAGTTGCTCAAACGAGAACCGGCCCCCGTTTCCCGCGGGACGGTCCAGAATCAGACCACCAAACTGTCCATCCCGGTAGGTCGCCTCCACCTTGGCCGCACTCCCAAAAACTGGCGCCAGATAAGCAGCCACCCGTGCGATCAGGGGCGCGGTAAACTGCTTCTCCAAGGTGCCCTCCACCTCGTTAAAAAGATCTAACAAGCGTTGAAGTGCCTGCACCCGAGCGGTCTCAGCCGCCTCGGCCACCTCCAACGAAGCCCGTCGCGTCTGCGTAACGTCGAGTTCAGAAACCGGATCACGCGAACCATCCCGATCCAGGACTGCCTTCGCCTCAGCCTGGTGAAGCCGTGCCGTCTCCACCGATTTCCGCAGGCTGGCCACTGCCTTATCCCGCATCTCCATCTCCATTTCAATCAAGTCAGCGCCCTTGGCCGCCAGTTCCGCCTGACCCATCTCCGCCCGTTGCCGCAGGCTTTCCATCCGGGCTGCTAAATCCGCCTTCCGCACGGCCAGCACCTGGGCGGAACCGGCCGTCGCAATCAACGTATCCCGCCGCGTCGTGGCATCGCGCAACGTGTCGCTGGCTTCCCGCAGGGCTTCTGCCGCCCGAGCCACCCGATCCGCCGCCTCTTGACGCCGGTCCCGGATTCCCGCTTGTTCCCGCTCCAATCGCGTGACTACCGCCTCCGCCGCCTGCACCGTGTCATCATCGGCCGGACCTTCCCCGGACTCTCCAGCCTCTATCCGCAGGGTTTCCACCCGGGCTTCGGCTTTCTGCAGACGGTGGGCCGCTGCTGCCAAATCCTCCTCAATCGTGTCTGCGCCCGCTGCCTTGAGTCGTGTTTCCTCGGCCCGGAGTTCCTGTTCCAGCACCTGCCGTCGCACCGCCTTGTCCCTGGCCTCGGCCAGCGAGGTCACCCCCTCCTTCTCCAAAGCCGCCTTCAATCCCGCTTCAGCTTCGGCATGGGCAGCCACCGCCTCCTCCAAGGAGGTTCCCCCGCCCGGCGTGACCCGCAGATGCAGCGTACCGGGAATCTCAATATCGAATGCATTCGAGAAGCGAACTTCCTCCTGCCTGTCTGCCACGTTGCCTCCGAGGGTTAAGTTGGCCGGTGCCTGCAGAACCTGGACCCCGACCGCCACGGCATCGACCGCCGCCTTGGTCCGCAACACTTCGTCCCGGAGCCCGTCCAAACGGGCCAGCACTGTGGGCGTCAGCTTCGGCAGGGTATTTACCTGTTCCTGCAGTTTGCGGATGTTCTCCGACACCTTGGCAAAATCCTTCTGCATTTGATCCAACCGGGACAGTTCCGCCCGGGCCGCCCGTGCGGAGGCCTCTGCCAAAGCCAGATCACGCCGACGCCGGACACTCTCCGCGACCACGCGGGCCCGGGCCAGTGCCTCCTCGGCTGCAGTTACCTGTTGGTCCAACACCTTCAACGCGCCCCGCGCTTCCGCCTCCTCTGTTTTCCGCATCTCCAAATCCCGCTGCCGAACCGGGAGAACGGCCTCGGCCTCGGCCAAATCAACTGCCTGCTTGGCCAACCGCTTCTCTTCCGCCTCCGCCGAGGCGATCTGCGCCTGAACCGGTGCCAACTCTTCCCGGAGCCGGGTAATCTCATCCCTCTTTTGTCGCGTTGCATCTCGCGCCGCCTCTGCCTCGACCAGGGAGGGCCCGATCTCAGCCAGGGTCCGATCCGCGGCCAGCTTTTTGGTCATGGCCTCCTCCAACGCGGCCACCTCGGTCCGCAACCGGGCTTCCTCTTCCATCAGCCGCTCCCGTTCCTCCCGTAATTGGGCCCAGCGCGTGTTTGCCTTGGGTTGTCCCGAAGTCCCCCGGAACAGAGAGGCCACCTGGGCCTTCAGCGTGTCATGCACGAGTCGGTCCAGCGATGATTGAACCGCTCCGGCCCCGCCGGCGATTTGCAAGCGGGCGAGAAGTGCCTCGCCTGCCTCCTCCAGATCCCCGGTCGGTTCTGACCCGCTCCGTCCCTGCCAAACCCAAAGATGGGCCCAACGCCGTTCCAACTGGGCCGACGCCCCCCCGCCGCCAATCGGACCTTCCACCCCCAGCAGTTCTGCCAAACGCTGCTCCGCCGAGTCGTCCCGCCACTTCGCACCTCCCGACTGTTCCAAAAGCGTCGTACCCCGCGTACCGTTAAACTGTTTGCGGAGGACAAACTGTCCCTGCCCGGTCTCGAAAACAATCTCCACCTGAGGCACCCCGCCCGCATCCGAGCGCATTCTGTCTAGAATCTGACCCGTTGCTTTGGACCGGAAAAACAACCCGCGGTGGATCGCTTCGACCAACGTGCTCTTGCCGGTTTCATTGGCCCCGGTGATCAACGTTGGATTGCCGTCAAACGCCACCTGCACCTTCCGGTGCCGACGATAATTTTCCACCAGGACAGACTTCAGTTTCATGCGGCCTCCTTTTCGCGCACCAACCGGTGCAAGGCCAGCAGTGCCGCCCGGTCCAATTCGCGATTCTGACTTTCCAGCTCCTTCTTTAATCGTTCCGCCACCTTCGCAATTACCGGGTCTTGCGGACGCGATGCCAAGGCGGCCAGATCCTCGGCATTGGGAGCAATCAACACCCGGTTCTCCACCATCAACTCCACGACCCGCGCCCGGTAACGAACCACCTGATCCTCCAGTGCCGTCAACGCACTCAATCCCAGAGTGCCCGAAAGCTTCATGTCCACCACGTGACCTCCCACGCGGTTCCCCACCACCTCTTCCAGGGCGCACAACAACCGGTCCTGCTCCATCCCAGGGTCAAGCTCAACGGCCAACCGCACCCAGGTTAACCTCCCCGTCTCCACTGGCTCCACCACCGGTGCTGCCCTCCGCCCGGCGATCTTCACCAGCAGCGCACAACCCGCACGGTAATCGGCTCCCCGGGGAAACCGATCCGGCTCAGGCGTCCCGGAATACCAGGCAGCCGGCCCCACCTGCCGAATCCCGTGCCAGTCTCCCAACGCCACATAATCCACCTCCCCAGGAGGTAACCGGCCGGGGTCCAAATAGTTGGCCATCCCCGTCGTGTCCGGGTCCGAACCAAAGGCCTCCACGGTCCCGTGGGCCAGCACCATCCGCGGCTTGCCCGGTGCCACCTCCGCCCACACCGCGGGACCGGTCAACCACCCTAACGAATCCATCGACGTATGACGCTGCATCAACGGGCAGGGCAAAAGGACGATCCCCTCCAGTTCAACCGGCTTTCTCTCCAACAACACCGTGAGATTCGGTGCCAGCGAGGCCCGCTCCGCTTCAAAAAATGGCAGGTGCCAAAGCGTGCCTGGTCCCGCGTGATCGTGATTCCCCGGAATCACGTAAACCGGACATGGAATCTTCGCAATCCGGTGCAGTGCCTGACAAACCACCGCACGGGTCGCCATCGGTGAATCAAACAAATCCCCGCAGACCACCACCGCATCCACTTTCTCCCGGTCGGCCACCTGGCCCAAAGCCTCGACGGCATCGAGCCGGGCCTGCTGCAGCGCGGCCACCTTGGCCGGATCTGAAAATTGTCCAAAAGGCTTTCCCAAGTGCCAATCGGCTGTATGGAGAATCGTCGTCATGTCCGGATATTAGCCCAGGGGGTGGGACATTGGTGCCCCCATTTCTCAACTTTTTTTCATTATTTCCCTAAAACCACCCCGAACAGGCAGCTTGCCTTACCGCAAGTTCATTGCATTCTCTCCCTGGATGATGACTTGGGCCTCCCTCTCTGCCGCACTCGCCTCCGTAACCCTCACCGTCGCAACCGTTGCCGCCGCACCCCTCCCCGTCGTGGCCACCAACAGCATTCTCGGCGACCTGGTCCGGAATGTGGGCGGTGATGCCATCGATTTACTCGTTCTGGCCGGTCCCGGGAGTGACCCGCATACGTTCGAACCGTCGCCCAGCGATGTCCGCTCGGTGAAAACAGCCAAAGTTTTCATCGAAAACGGGCTCGGTCTCGAATCCTGGGCCGACAAGCTCGCCCGATCCTCCGGGACCCGTGCCCGGCGGGTCGTCGCAACCAAAGGGATAACCGTCATCGAGGCGGCCTGTTCTGCCCACGATCATGGGGACCACCACCATGATGCCGATCCCCACGTCTGGAACGACGTGGCCCATGCCATCACCATGGTCAACAACATTGAGAAAGGATTGTCTGCCGCCGCGCCTGAACATGCGGAAACCTTTGCCCGGAACGCAGCCGCCTATCGCAAGCAGTTGGAAGACCTCGACGCCTGGATCGTCGAAAGCGTGGCCAGCCTTCCGGAAAACCGACGGAAGCTGGTCACCAACCACGATGTCTTTCGTTACTTCGCCCAACGCTACGGTTTCGACATTCTGGGCGACGCCCTCGGATCGGTGACCACGGAGGCGGGCGACCCTTCCGCCGCCCGAGTGGCCGCCCTGGTGCGCGAAATCCAGGCTTCCGGAGTTCCGGTCATCTTTGCGGATTTTACTTCGAACCCCAACCTGATTCAACGAATCGCCAAAGAAGCCGGAGTCCAGGTCGGGCCCAAGCTCTGGATTGATTCGCTCGGGGAGCCAGGCTCCGGGGGTGAGACTTACGAAGCCATGATGCGCCACAACGTCAGCGCGATCGTTCGTGCCTTGGGAGACAAGGCAGGCTCGTGATCCATCTCGGCTATGCCGGGCGGCACCATGCCCATCCGGTTCCCGCAGCACCCGCACTCGAAGTCCGGAACCTTTCGATCCGCTACGCCGGTGCCGAGGAAGACGCCCTTGATCGGGTCAGTCTGACCGCGGAAATCGGTAGCCGGATCGCCCTGGTCGGACCTAACGGCGCGGGCAAATCGACGTTACTCAAAGCCGTCGCCGGACTCCTTCCCACTCCGCCCGACCGGGTCCGCATCTACGGTAACGCCGTTGGTGCCTGCCATCACCGGGTTACCTACCTTGAACAACGGAGCGAGGTGGACTGGCACTTTCCCATCACCGTCGAGCGACTCGTCATGACGGGGCGCTACGTTCATCTCGGTTGGTTTCATCGTCCAGGCCCGGAAGATCGCCGCATCGTCCTGACCGCCCTCGAGCGGCTCGGACTGGCCTCTCTGGCGAAACGCCAGATCCGGAACCTGTCCGGAGGCCAACAGCAACGCGCCCTCCTCGCACGGGCCCTGGCGCAAGAAGCTGACCTGCTTCTTTTCGATGAGCCCCTGACTGCGCTTGATTTCGAAACGCAGGAGGCCGTCCTCGCTGTCTTGCGCGAACTCCATCAGGAGGGCAAAACCCTGCTCATGGCCACACACGAACTCGACCGACTCGAAGCCGACTTTGACGCCGCTTATCGCTTTGACCGGGGTCGCGTCCGCCCGCTCGCATGATCTCCCTGCTTCTCGAACCCTTCGAATTCGGTTTCATGCAGCGGGCACTTCTTGGTGCCTGTCTGGTCAGCCTCGCCTGCGCCACCATCGGCGTGTTCCTCGTGCTCCGTCGCATGGCTTTCCTCGGCGACGCCCTCGCGCACACCGTCATGCCCGGCATCGTTCTCGCCCACTTTCACCAATTCAATCTGTTCGTCGGTGCCCTTGCCGCCAGCCTCTTGGCCGCCACCGGCATCGGCTGGCTCAGCCGGCGCGAATCCATCCGCGAGGACACCGCCATCGGCATTGTCTTCACCGGCATGTTCGCACTCGGCATCCTCTATATGTCCTCTCGCCGCTCTTTCCGCGATTTCACGCATATCCTCTTCGGCAACGTTATCGGAATCACCGGGCTCGATCTCCTCATCCTTGCCGCGGTCGCCACTGTCGTGCTTCTCGGCATTCTTCTCCTTTTCAAGGAGCTTGAACTAACGTCCTTCGATCCGCGCTACGCCGCGGTCATCGGCTTGAGTTCGGGCAAGGTCCGTTTCGCCCTCCTGATCCTCTGCGCCCTGGCCGTTGTGGCGGCCATCCAGGCCGTCGGCGTTCTGCTCACCGCCGCACTCCTCATCACCCCAGCCGCCACCGCCGCCCAACTCACCCGCCGACTGCTACCCATGATGATCGTTTCCGTCGCCGTCGCCTTTCTCTCCTGCCTCATCGGCCTCTACACCTCCTACTACGCCGACCTCGCCTCCGGCGCCACCATCGTTCTGGCCGCGCTTGCCTGTTTTCTTGTCAGCCTTGGGATCGCCTCGGCCCGGCGCGGCCGGGTTCAACCAGACAGCGGCGTGCGAGAATCCGGTGCCCCGGAATCAAACACTGCGCGGTAACCCTCAAATCCCGCATAGCCATCCCGGGCAGCCCGTGGTTTACTCGAAGGGCTCATGATCGCGCCCGCTCCCACCCCGGCCCACTCCGGCCCGATGGTCCCTTCCGCCAAACTCGCCCGCTGGGTTGACAAAATGACTGCCCTCTGCGCCCCCGAATCTGTGGTCTGGTGCGACGGCTCCGAGGAGGAAAACCAGCGTCTGCTCGACGGAATGATCGCCAGCGGAACCCTCATCCGGCTCAATTCAGAGAAACGTCCGAACAGCTTCCTCGCCCGCTCCGACCCGTCCGATGTCGCCCGCGTGGAAGACCGGACGTTCATCTGCAGCCGGATTAAAGAAGACGCCGGTCCCACCAACAACTGGCGTGATCCTAAAGCGATGAAGGAGGTTCTCGCTCGCCTATTCAGCGGCTGCATGCGCGGCCGAACCATGTTCGTTGTGCCCTTTTGCATGGGCCCCCTCGGATCGCCGCTCTCCCGCATCGGGGTGCAACTCACCGACTCGCCTTACGTCGTTGTTTCCATGCGAATCATGGCGCGGATGGGCCGCGCTGCCCTCGAACAACTCGGCGACGATGACTTTGTCGCCTGCCTCCACTCGGTCGGTGCTCCGCTCGATCCCGGGGACACCGACGTGCCCTGGCCCTGCAACCGGGAAAACAAATACATCGTTCATTTCCCGGAGGAACGGGCCATCTGGTCCTTCGGCAGCGGCTACGGCGGCAACGCCCTCCTGGGCAAGAAATGTTTTGCCCTCCGCATCGCGTCCACCATGGCCCGGGAGGAAGGCTGGATGGCCGAGCACATGCTCATCCTCGGGGTCGAAGATCCGACCGGTGAAAAGACGTATCTCGCAGGTGCCTTCCCCAGTGCCTGCGGCAAAACCAACTTCGCCATGCTCATCCCGCCGGAAAGTTATTCCGGCTGGAAAGTGACCACCGTCGGCGATGATATCGCCTGGATTCGGCCCGGCCCCGACGGACGCCTTTACGCCATCAACCCGGAAGCCGGCTACTTCGGAGTCGCCCCCGGGACCTCCGCGGCCACCAATCCCAACGCCATGGCTGCCTGCAGTGCGAACACAATCTTCACCAACGTCGCCCTCACCCCGGACGGGGATGTCTGGTGGGAGGACATGACCCACGAACCCCCTCCGGAACTGATCGATTGGCAGGGACAACCTTGGACCCCCTCCTGCGGTCGACGGGCTGCCCATCCCAACGCCCGCTTCACCTGCCCCGCCTGCCAAAACCCGGGAATCGATCCCGAGTGGGAAAACCCGCGTGGCGTTCCCATCAGTGCCTTCGTCTTTGGTGGTCGGCGCAACAGTCTTGTGCCCCTGGTCTTCCAGGCCTTCAACTGGAGCCACGGCGTTTACCTGGGCGCAACCATGGGCTCGGAAATGACCGCCGCCGCCGCTGGCACCATCGGTCAGGTCCGGCGCGACCCCATGGCCATGCTGCCTTTCTGCGGCTATCACATGGCCGACTATTTCAATCATTGGCTCAATATCGGCCGGCACAATCCGAACCCGCCCCGCATCTTTCACGTCAACTGGTTCCGCAAAGATTCCGGCGGCAAGTTTCTTTGGCCCGGTTTCCGCGAAAACATGCGCGTCCTCGAATGGATCGTCCGCCGCGTTCACGGCCGGGCCTACGCGATTGAAGGACCGCTGGGCTGGATGCCCCGCCACGAAGACATCAACTGGGAAGGAGCCGATTCCCTTGCTGAAGAGCGCTTTGCCGAACTCATGGCCGTGGATTGTGAAGGGTGGAAAGGTGAAGCCCTCTCTCAGGGCGAACTCTTTCTCAAGCTCTACGACAAGCTCCCCAAAGAGTTTCTCCTGGAACGCGACCTCCTGATCTCCCGCCTCTGGCGTTCCCCCCAATTCTGGAATCTCAGCTCAGGTGGGCGTCCCCCGCGATAACGATGATGAGCCGCCACACCAGCGGGGGCAACGGACAACGGATGGAACCATCCGCGGCTCTTGCCGTGGTGAAAAACGGGATGCGCGTCTTTGTCGGCTCCGGTTGCGCCGCGCCCCGAACCCTCCTGGCCGCCCTGGCCGCACGGGAGAAAGATCTCTTCGACCTCGAGCTGGTCCACCTGCTTGGCATGGCACCCCTGCCCGGTGCCGCACCCGGCAGTGCTTCCCACTTCCGTCCTAACGCCCTCGTTCTTGGCCCCGGTCTCTGCGAAAGCGTCGCCGCCGGTTGGGCCGATTACACCCCGGCCCATCTCAGCGATATCCCTGGCCTCTTCCAGTCCAAAGCCATCGAGATCGATGTGGCACTCATCGCCGTCAGCCCGCCCGACGCCCACGGCTATTGCAGCCTCGGCATCCATGTCGATGTCATTCCCGCCGCCATTGCCGCCGCCGGGCGCGTCATTGCCGAGGTCCAGCCCGCCATGCCCCGCACCCACGGCCAGAGCTTTGTCCACGTCTCCGCCCTTCACGCCATCGTCGAGGCTCACCTGCCCCTTCTCGAATGGTCCCCACCTCCACCCCGCGACGACACCGAAGCCATCGCCCGTTTCGTTGCCGGTTTGATCGAAGACGGTGCCACCCTTCACGCGCCCCTCGGACGGATCGGCACTGCCGTCTGGGCTGCCCTCGCCGGCCATCGGCACCTAGGCGTTCACACCGAATCCTTCTCCGACGCGCTTCTCCCTCTTATGGAATCGGGCGTGGTCGACGGCTCCCGCAAATCCCTTCTACCCGGAAAAATCGTCGCCTCTGCCTGCATGGGCTCCGCCCACCTCTACCAAGCCGTGAATGATCATCCTGGCTTCGAGTTTCGGCCCACCGACTTTGTCAACGATCCCGCCACGATCGCCCGCAACCGCTCCATGGTCGCTATCCAGTCTGGGTTCCAAATTGACATCACCGGCCAGGCCGCCGGCGAATCCCTCGGCGGTCGCGTTCTCTCCGGCTTTGGTGGCCAGGCCGATTTCTTCCGTGGTGCCGCCATGAGCGACCACGGCCGGACCATCCTGGCCATGCCTTCCACCGCCAAAAACGGCACTGTCTCCCGC
>CALFVM010000167.1 GCA_937928665.1 uncultured Candidatus Methylacidiphilales bacterium | reverse complement strand
TGCCTCCGACTCAAACCCAAAGGAGGAAGGCGGTTCTGGTTTTGGCTCGGGCTCCGGCTCCGGGACAACCTCAGGCTCAGCTTCGGCAACAGCCTCCACCGACGACGCAGCAGTTGAAGATTCCGTGGCAGGCTCTTCAGCGGTCGGCCCGGCCTCAGCTTGGGCAGCAGCCGCTTGCGCGGCCAGCTTCTCAATCATCTCCTGCGTGAACGGATCGTTCATGTTCCGCACGGCAGGATCGATGTCTTTCTGGTCGGGCCGAATCGCCAGCATCTCGGCAGGAATCCGAGGCACGACAACGGCAAGAGGCAGACTCACCGGGTAGGCCTCGGGAACCTGTTCAACCGGGACGGTCCATCCGGAAGGGAGAACTTTGATAAGGTCGCGTGCGGGCAGCTCGATCCGGCCCGAAGGAAGCATGGCCAGTACCGTGGACAAGGGTAAAGGCACCTCGCGCTGTCCATCCGGCGATTTCGCCACGGAGGCCACGTCGCAGGTCACCAAATCACGGGGCAGCGCATTGAGGACAACGTGGGCCGGGATCAACAAAGGCATAGCGATCGATTTGGTATCGACCTTCTGCGTCTGCTGCGCGGCCTGACCGACCGACTTAGGCCCGGGAATCGACAGCTTCATCGTGGGCAGACTCGGTGCCGCGCCTGGGCCGGCTGGTCGCAGACCGGCCTGAGGCACCTTCTCGGCTGAAGCGGCTGCTTTGGACGGGTCCACCGTGATCCGCTGGGTGATCCGCTTCTTGGGGAGCTTGATCCCCCCGGCCGGCCCGGTCCCTGCGGTCGCCGGAGGCCGCGGCCCACCAGGCGGCAGCGGCGTCTTCAGGGGCGGCCCGCCCCCTGGCATCTTCTGCAGGGGGCTGCCGGGCGGTGGTGCCGCAGGAGCTTTCGCGGGCGGGACGGACGCCGCCCCCTCAGTAGTTTTTTTCGTAAAAAGCTTTGAAAATATCGAAGCCATATCAGGTTCCGTCAGGTGGTGTTTGAGGCTCCCGCAGAGGTTGCATCATTGCCCGTCCGTTGCAATCAAAAGTTAACCGGACCGAGTGCTGTAAGCCCGGAGCAGTCCGCACACCTCACGGGTGCCGGAACCGTTGCGCCACCGGCATTCGCCGGCCCACACCAAAGGCACGGCTAGTTACCTTCAGCCCTGGTGCCGCCTGGCGTCGTTTGTATTCGTTGAGGTCGATCTTCCGAATGATCTCCCGGACCAGCACCGGATCAAATCCCTCAGCCGCAATCGAGCCCACCCCCTTCCGCTCCACCACATAGGCCTCCACAATTCGATCCAGGACATCATACGGCGGCAGCGTGTCCTGATCGGTCTGGTTGGGCCTAAGCTCCGCGCTCGGCGGCTTTTCAATTGTCGCCCACGGGATGATCTCCTGCCGCCGGTTAAGCCATCGACAAATTCGGTAAACCGCCAGCTTGGGCAAATCACCAATCACCGCCAGCCCCCCGCACATGTCGCCATACAAAGTGCAATATCCCGTCGCCAGCTCCGACTTGTTTCCCGTCGTCAAAACCAGCCGCCCCTCCTGATTGGAAATCGCCATCAGTGCCAGGCCCCGGAGCCGGGACTGGATATTCTCCTCCGTCACGCCCCGGCCCTCCCCGCCGAACACCGGACGCATCTGCTCGATCACGGCTTGGAACGGCCCCCCGATCGGCACGGTCACCTGGGCGATCTCCAACGTTCGCGCCAGTTGCCCAGCGTCGGTCAAGCTTCCCTCACTCGAATACGGTCCCGGCATGAGCACCCCGAGAACCCGGTCGCTCCCCAAGGCCTCCACGGCCACCGCCGCGGTCAGTGCGCTGTCAATTCCCCCGCTCAAACCGACCACCACCGATTGGAAACCGCATTTCTGCACGTAGTCCCGAACCCCCAGGGCCAGCGCGTGGAAAAGTTGCTCCTCCTCCGCGGGCACCTCGGCCACGGGAAGCGGTGGATCCATGTCCGGCTCGACTACCAGAAAATCTTCTTCAAACGCGTGGCCTCGCGCCACCACTTCCCCCCGGCGATTCAGCACCAGCGTTTGGCCGTCAAAGACCAGCTCATCATTTCCCCCCACCAAGTTGACCTGCACAACCGGCACAGACTCGCGGACCGCCACCCCGCGTAGCATCGCTTCACGCGTCCGATCCTTGCCCAAATGCCATGGGGAAGCTGAAAGATTCAGCAATAGGTCAATCCCTTCCCCCGCTAACCTCTTGACCGGGTCACGCCGATAGCGCCGGTCCGGCCAGAAGTCTTCATCGTTCCAGATATCCTCACAAATGGTCACCCCCACCCGCACCCCGTCAATCTCGACCGGAATCGACCCCTTGCCCCTTTCAAAATACCGGTCCTCGTCAAACACATCATACGTCGGCAGGAGTTGCTTGATGATAACCGCACGTTCGGCTCCGTCGCGCAAAACCAGTGCCGCGTTGAACAGCGGTTTGCCCGGACGCTCAGGGTTCACCCGCAGTGCCCCCAGAATCAGGGGCACCACGCCAATGTTCCGCGTCAACCCCGCCAGCACCCGGTCGTGCTCCGGCAAAAAATCCTCCTGCAACAGCAAATCCCGGGGCGGATACCCTGGCAGGACTAGTTCCGGAGCCACAACAAGATCTGCTCCGGCCCGCACCGCCCGCGTGTATCCGGCAAGAACCTTTTCCGCGTTCCCCGCCAGATCCCCGACCGTCGCGTTGATCTGCAAACAACCGATCTTCATCCCCTCCGAACGCTCACCCATCCCACCCGGCTTGGCAAACTTTTCCCGGGTTTTTCTCAATAGCCGACACCCGCACCCGCCCCGAAAACAATCGCCACTCCATTCGATGTTCCCAACCGCGAAGCTCCCGCCTCGACCATGGCCAACGCGGTGGCCCGGTCCCGAATCCCTCCCGAAGCCTTGACGCCCATGTCAGGGCCAACCGTTTGCCGCATGATCCGGACAGCCTCCACTGTCGCCCCGCCGCTGCTAAATCCAGTCGATGTTTTCACAAAAGCCGCCCCTGCCCGCTGGGCCGCCCGGGCGGCCTCCGCAATCTCCGTCTCCGTTAACAGACAGGTTTCCAGGATGACCTTGACCACATGCCCCTTGGCCACGGAAACCACCTCGTGAATCTCGTGCTCAATGAAGTTCCAGTGCCCTTCCTTGGCCGCTCCAATGTTGAGAACCATATCGAGTTCATCCGCGCCGGTGCGCAAAGCATCTTGAGCGGCGTGCATTTTGGATTGCGGCAGGGATGCCCCCAGAGGAAAGCCGATGACCGTGCAAACTTTGACGGGCGAACCGGTGAGAAACTTTTTTGCGTCGGCAATCCAATACGGATTAATGCAGACGGAAAAGAAACCGTGCTGCCGAGCCTCCGCACACAGAGTTTCCACTGCGGTCCGCGTGGCGTCCGGTTTCAGCAGCGTGTGGTCAATGATCGAGGCAAGGTTGGGGGCGGACATGTGGCTTGGTGTCAATGGAGTTTCAGGTCGCTTTGGAGGTCAAATTCATCCGTGAAGCGGGGCCGCTTCTCCACATGCTCAATATGGTGGAAGAACTCCTCCGGTGTCTCGAAGAGATGCCCCTTCTCAATGTAACTGTCAGTGGTGAACGGGCTGAATCCTTTCGGAAAGATCATGTAGCGGGCCTTCATGTAGTCCCGGGCATGTCCGAGTTCGTCCATCATCCCGGCCGAAAGCGGAGGCCGCTCCGGGTAAGGATGAATCGCCACGACCGCATGGACCTTGCCAACATACCAGTGGAGATCCCGATGAACCGTGTAGGCGTAAATCGCCTCCCGGTTGGCCGGGGTTTCGTGATCGTAGTTGGTGCCGATTTCCACGGTCTGCGGATCAATGATCACGGCGAACTGCCGCAACTGCGTAATGATCTTGTTGACCTCCAACCGTTTGTCCGGAGTCGCGTAGGTCATGGAATAACTCGCGTACACCACCCACGGATTCGGATGCACGGCCAGCTTGTAGAGTGCTTCGGCCGGCTCGCCCACCGCCATGACGTAATGCGGAATCCCCATGTAGCGGGCCCAGTCTTCTGACAGACTGACCTCTTCATTCATCCAGGAAAGAATCTCATAAAGATTGTGGTTCCGCTCCCGCAGGGCGTTGAGGAAAGGATCCGCTTTGGCCGGGTTCTCCAGCTTTTCCTTGATCAGCCACTCCGCATCAATAAGGGTGACGATCAAATCGGGCCGGATGAAATCGCGGATGATCCGCTGGTCTTTAAACTTCCGGTTGATCCGATTCCACTCGCACGTGGCCGGGGCGCGGACGATCACATCCTGATACCCATGACGCTGAATCTCGTACCCGATCTTTTCATACTCCCGCTCCCGGGTCAGTTCAAAGAGGTAATCGGTCGTGCCGAGAAGGCGCTCCAGCGGTTTTTTCCCATGCCGGGTGAACTCCTCCACCGCATTGAAAACCTTAATCTGCCTGCCATTGCGCTGGCCAAGAGCCACCACGCGGTCCAGGTAGCCATGGTCGTCCATGCCCGCCAACATTCCCGTCACCAAAACACGCATGCCTTTCTCCTCCCTTTGACCAACAGCACCAACGCTCCGGGTCTCTCAGCAGCAAACCGGTTCCCCCCGGTTTTGGCAAGCGCGGGTCGCACCAGTTCTATGTGACAAATCCGTGGCGGAACGCTACCTTCTTTTCAACTCATTCCTTTCCTTCACCTTTTCATTTGGTCCATGACCGCCGCCCCC
>CALFVM010000166.1 GCA_937928665.1 uncultured Candidatus Methylacidiphilales bacterium | reverse complement strand
CTGGAGCAGGAAAACGGACTCATTCCCCAACTCGTCCAGCTTTGTAAAATTCCGGTTGATCTCCTCTTGGCCAAGGTGGATGGGGCCTTGGCCAAGCTGCCGCGTGTTTCCGGCCAGGCCGCCGCGCAGCAGGGCGTTTACATTACCCAACGCCTGAACCGCCTCCTCTTGGCCGCCCAGGATGAGGCCAAGAAGTTGAAGGACGACTTCACCAGCGTGGAGCACCTCGTTCTCGCGATGTTTGACGAGGGCTCGGAAAGTGCCGCACTCAAAATCTTCAAGGAGCTCAACTTCACCCGGGAGGCGTTCCTCGCCGCCTTGCAGGAAGTCCGCGGTGGCCAGCGGGTCACTAGCCAGAATCCCGAGTCAACCTACAACGCTCTGGAAAAATACGGGCGCGATCTGACCAAGCTTGCGCTCCAGAACAAGCTCGACCCGGTCATTGGCCGGGATAACGAAATCCGCCGGGCCATTCAGGTTCTTTCCCGCCGGACGAAAAACAACCCCGTCCTCATTGGCGAACCCGGTGTTGGGAAGACTGCTATCGTCGAAGGTCTGGCCCAGCGCATCGTCAAACAGGACGTGCCCGACTCCCTTAAAAACAAAAAGGTCGTCGCGCTCGATCTCGGGGCACTCATCGCTGGGGCGAAGTTCCGTGGCGAGTTCGAGGAACGGCTTAAGGCAGTCCTGCAAGAAGTGACCCGGGCCGCCGGGCAGATCATTCTCTTCATCGACGAAATTCACACGATGGTCGGCGCGGGCAAAGCCGAGGGCGCCATGGACGCGGGCAACATGCTCAAGCCCATGCTCGCCCGTGGCGAACTTCATTGCATCGGCGCGACCACGCTGGATGAATACCGAAAATATATTGAGAAGGACGCCGCCCTGGAGCGCCGGTTCCAGCCTGTCCTGGTGGATGAACCGTCGGTCGAAGACGCCATTTCCATTCTACGCGGTCTCAACGAACGTTATGAACTGCACCATGGCGTTCGCATCCAGGATGCCGCACTGGTTGCCGCCGCCACCCTTTCCCATCGTTATATTTCCGACCGGTTCCTTCCGGACAAAGCCATCGACCTGATTGACGAAGCTGCGGCAAAGCTAAAGACGGAAATTGAATCGATGCCCGAGGAATTGGAAACCTTGGAGCGCCGTCTCATGCAGCTCCAAATTGAGCGCGAGGCCCTCAAACGGGAAAAGGACGACGCTTCCAAAGCCCGGCTGGCCGACCTTGAGAAAGAACTCGCCGACCTCAAAGCCGAACGTGATTCCCTCCACGCCCAATGGCAAAAGGAAAAAGGTGGTGTGGAGAAAATCCAGGCCATCCGTGGGGAGATTGAGAAAGCCCGCAATGAAATCGCCGCCGCGCAGCGGAATTACGATCTCAACCGCGTCGCCGAACTTCAATACGGCAAGCTTCCCGAACTGGAGCGCAGACTCAAAGAAGAAGAGGCCGCCATCCAGAAGGAGAAAAACGGGTCGCGGCTCATTCAGGAAGAGGTCACGCCGGACGAAGTCGCCGAAGTTGTCGCCCGCTGGACCGGGATTCCCGTGACCCGGCTGCTCCAGGGCGAAAAGGAGAAGCTGCTTCAGCTCGATCAACTCCTTCACCAGCGCGTTATCGGACAGAACGAGGCCGTGCAAGCTGTCACCGACGCGGTCATCCGGGCGCGGTCCGGCCTGAAAGATCCCAAGCGGCCCATCGGCTCCTTCATCTTCCTCGGGCCGACCGGCGTAGGGAAAACCGAACTCGCCCGTGCTTTGGCCGAGGCACTCTTCGATTCCGAGGACAATATCGTGCGCATCGACATGTCCGAGTACATGGAGAAACACTCCGTGGCCCGTTTGATCGGTGCGCCTCCCGGCTACATCGGCTATGACGAAGGTGGCCAACTGACCGAGGCCGTGCGGCGCAAGCCTTACTGCGTACTGCTTTTTGACGAAATCGAGAAAGCCCACCACGACGTCTTCAATGTCTTCCTGCAGATCCTCGACGATGGCCGTGTCACCGACAGCCAGGGGCGGACCGTTGATTTCAAGAACACTCTCATCATCATGACCTCCAACATCGGCTCGGTTCACCTGCTGGAAAACACTGGACGGAGCGAGATTAACGAAGCCGTCCGTGAACGGGTCATGGGGGAAATGCGGCAACACTTCCGGCCCGAATTCCTCAACCGCGTCGATGAGATCGTCCTCTTCAAGCCCCTGACCCTAGAGGAGATCAAGCAGATTGTCGCCCTGCAGGTGGACCTCATCAACCGCCGCCTGGCCGAGCGCCAGATCACCTTGAAGCTCACCCCGGCGGCAGCCGAGCACATCGCCCGGGAAGGGTATGATCCCGTTTACGGAGCCCGCCCGCTTAAACGCTACCTGCAACGTGAAGTTGAGACCGGACTCTCGCGTCAGATCCTCGGCGGTGCGATCCCCGATGGCAGCGTAGTGACCGCAGGCGTGCGCGATGGCAAGCTCACCTTCACCACGGACTGAGCTTTTAGCGCGCACCTCGGGGGGGCATCCACCTCATCAGCCTGAGGAGAAACCAGGCCGCCAAAAACGGGCGATGTCCCCCGGGGTTAGGCGGAAAGACTGGCCGCTAGCCGGTTTTATTCTCCCGTGCCGCTGGCGGCGGGCGGGGTGGGCAACTTGCGCGGCTTGCGTGCCCCGCGCGGCTTGGTCGACCTCTTGGCCGGCGTCACCGGCCCGGGAGCCGGAAGAAACGGGAGCACAAAGGCGTCGTCGAAAGAAAAGCCCGGAGAGAAATCATCCGGCCGGTCCGCCTCGCTTTTTCCCAGAACGCCATGGTTGACCAGGGTGAAAACGATTTGGCCGAAATCTTCACAGGCATGGACGCCCCATTCGTTAAGGACGAGCTTGCCCATGGGGCCGAACTCGTTGAGCGTGTGCTTGCGCAAGCCGTCGAGCAGCTCGGCACCCGAGACGTGCCGGGTGCTGCCGGACTGGGAGCGTTTGAGCATCTTGATCGTGTAATCAAGCCCGTCGCGGACAAAGGCATAGGCTCGGGCATCGTAGCGGGCATCGCGTTCGACGATTTCAGACACAATCTGGGAGAAGCTCGGTTTTTGCATAGAACGGTGGGTGGACCTCAGAAATTACCAGAAATCAACATGGTCTGCCGGGCCATGTAAATCAAGGTTCCAAGCGCGAGCAGACCGAGAAAAAAAGCCAGGACGATCTGCTCTTTTCTCGTCAGCTCGAACTTCATCCAGAAACTATATTCACCACTTTGCCGGGAACGGAAATAATTTTTTTCACCGGTTTGTCCCCGGTCCAGTGTCCGAATTTTTCGTGAGCGCGCACGGCCGCCTCATGCCCGGCGGCGTCGAGACCATCCGGAAGAAGAAGCTTATCCCGGAACTTGCCGTTGACCTGAATCACCACCTCGACCTCGCTCCGCTTGAGCAGTTCCGGCCGGAACTCAGGCCAAGGGGCTCGGGCGATCATCCCGGATTCGCCCAACTGAAACCAGAGTTCTTCGGCGATGTGCGGGGCAAACGGTGCCAGGAGCCGGAGTAGCGTCCGGACGGTCTCCGCCGGGCGGACCTCACGCCGGGTCAATTCATTCGTCAGGACCATGAGAGCGGAAATGGCCGTGTTCATCCGCAGGCCTTCAATGTCCTCGCTCACCTGGCCGATGGCCTGGTGCGTCGCACGCACCAGTTCGGCATCGGCTTCGACCTCCTGCACCGAACCATTCCGGGCCCAGTTCCCATCCTGGCACTCCTCCATCACCAACCGCCAAACGCGGCCGAGGAAACGATAAACCCCCTCGACCCCTTTCATGCTCCACGGCTTGACCTGTTCCAGGGGCCCCATGAACATCTCGAACAAACGCAACGCATCGGCTCCGTACTCCCGGATCACATCGTCCGGATTGACCACGTTACCCCGGCTCTTCGACATCTTCTGACCGTCCTCGCCCAGAATAAGGCCCTGGTTGACCAGGCGATGGAACGGTTCGCTGGTCGAGACCAGACCGAGGTCGAAGAGAACCTTGTGCCAGAACCTCGCATAGAGCAGGTGAAGCACTGCGTGCTCGGCACCGCCCACGTAAAGATCCACTCCGTTCGGCTGCATCCAGTACCGTTCCACCTCAGGATCGACAAACCGCTCTTCATTGTGCGGGTCAAGATACCGGAGGTAATACCAGCACGAGCCCGCCCATTGTGGCATCGTGTTGGTTTCCCGCACCGTTCCGTCGGGGAGGTGCAGCCAGTCGGTCGCCTTGGCCAAAGGCGGACGACCGTCCGGGCTCGGTTTGAAATCATCCAGCTCCGGCAACGCCACCGGCAGGGCTGACTCGGGCAACGGTTCCGGCTGCCCATTCCGATAGATGATCGGGAAAGGCTCGCCCCAATAACGTTGCCGGGAAAACAACCAGTCCCGGAGCTTGAATTGAACCGCTCGCTTGCCGGATCCCCGTTCTTCTAACCACGCAATCATCCGCGCCTTGGCCTCCGCCGTGGGCAGGCCGTCCAAAAAATCTGAATGAATCGCCACACCTTCACCGGCAAAACATTCCCCCGGCACGCCCACGCCGTCCACCGGCCGCACAACCTCGATCACCGGAAGGTTAAACGTCCGGGCAAAGGCAAAGTCCCTCTCATCATGGGCGGGCACGGCCATGATGGCACCGGTCCCGTAGCCCATGAGGACGTAGTCGGCAATCCAAACCGGGATGGGCTGGCCGTTGACCGGATTGAGGGCCCGGGCACCCGTATCGACCCCGGTTTTATCTTTGGCCAGATCGGTCCGTTCCAAGTCGGACTTCGCGGAAATCCGGGCCCGGTAGGACTCCACCGCTTCCCGCTGGGTGGCCGCGGTGATGCGGTCGACGAGCGGATGTTCCGGCGCCAGCACCATGTAGGTCGCCCCGAAAAGCGTGTCGGGCCGCGTGGTGAAAACCTCGATCGTTTCTTCACCGCCCTCGACCGGAAACGTCACGTGGGCACCTTCACTCCGGCCGATCCAGTTCCGTTGCATTTCCTTCAAGGACTCCGGCCAGGCCAACCCCTCCAGATCATCCAGCAACCGCTGGGCGTAGGCCGTAATCCGAAGAACCCATTGCCGCAGCGGACGCCGTTCCACGGGATGATGGCCTCGTTCCGAGCGCGGGCCTTCCTCCGTTTGCAGGACTTCTTCGTTGGCCAGCACGGTTCCCAACGCCGGACAGTACCAGACCGGCGCATCGCTCAAATAAGCCAACCCTTTGTTGTAGAGCTGAAGAAAAATCCATTGGGTCCATTTCACATAGGCCGGGTCGGTCGTGTCGATTTCCCGAGACCAATCATAGGAAAACCCGAGCGCTTTAATCTGGCGTCGGAACGTGGCGATATTGGCCGCCGTCGTCACCCGGGGATGCTGCCCGGTCTGCACCGCGTATTGTTCGGCCGGAAGCCCGAACGCATCCCAGCCCATCGGATGCAGGACATTCCGTCCGCGCATCCGGTGGTAACGGCAGAGAATATCGGTCGCCGTGTAACCTTCTGGATGCCCCACGTGGAGGCCCGCACCGCTCGGGTAGGGGAACATGTCGAGCACATAGAGTTTCGGCTTCTCCGATCCCGGCTCCCCTGGGTTGGCCGCCCGAAAAACGCCTGACGCCTCCCAGGCCTTCTGCCATTTGGGTTCGAACTCAGGGAATGGAAATTGTTTGCGTGTTTGCATGAGGCAATCGGCTGGAGTAACACGACCCCCGCACGATGAAAAGCAAAACGGGTTCCGCCCCATCCGACTTCGGGCCACGACAAAAGCTCCTGGTAGCCACCGGCAACCGCGGTAAAGCGCGTGAATTCGCCGACCTGCTCGGAGCGGACTGGGACATTCTCACCCTCAACGACCTGCCGCCCGCTCCCGAGGTTGAAGAAACCGGGGACACCTTCCTGGCCAACGCCACCCTGAAAGCCATGGCCCACGCTTCCTTTGACGGCTGGGTCGTGGCCGATGATTCCGGCCTGGAGGTCGATATCCTCCAGGGTGCTCCCGGCACCCGTTCCGCCCGGTTCGCCGGCGAGCCCAAGGATGACGCCCGCAACAATGCCAAGCTTCTGGCTGCGCTGGCCGACATCCCCGCGCACCAACGCGATGCCCAGTTCCGCTGCGTGCTCGTCCTGGCCAGGGCGGGTGAGGTGGTCGCGACGGCAGAAGGCATCGTCCGCGGCACCATCCTCGACGCCCCGCGCGGTTCCGGCGGATTTGGTTACGACCCGCTCTTCCAACCGGAGGGGGAAACCCGCTCCATGGCCGAACTCCCGCCCGAAGCCAAACACGCCCTCAGCCACCGGGGCCGAGCGGTCCGGGCTTTGGTGGCGGCATGGGCAGCCGCTGCTGAACAGAACGGTGCCCGCAAGGGCCAGGACTGACCCGGTTGCCTCAAACCGGATGGCTGACGCTCCGATCTCCCCTCAGTGTCCCCGGCTCAACGTCCCCCCGACTCAACCCGACCTCACCACCCACAATTTCCGCCCAGACGAAGCACGCCAACGATGTCACGTACCGGTTAGCGCGTGCTGTTTAAAGGATTATATAGATAAAATAAATGGTGTTGGCGGTGTTGCCCAGGCTGGCGGATGCAGGGAAGTGGAGCCGTCGGCAGTGATCCACCGTAGCTTCGGTGACGGTGGTTACGATTGATTATCCGCGCGTTGAATTCGTTAGGTTCGCAAACGGATGCGGAGACGCTGGAAGGTGGGTTGGTCGAGGTCCTGGCCGCCGGATTCGCTTCGGAGGGAGTTTTCGAACCGGCCCCGGAAGGCGGAGGTTTCCAGGGGGAGTTCTTCCTGTTCGACGAAGTAGCGCTGGGGTTTCCGGTGGCGACCGCGTTCAGGCCGACGCTCGGTTGAGACGGTTGGGAGTGCCTGGGTTTCGGCGGATTCCTGGACACCATTGGGATAGATACCGGCG
>CALFVM010000165.1 GCA_937928665.1 uncultured Candidatus Methylacidiphilales bacterium | reverse complement strand
TTCCACGTCAACGGCGACGATCCCGAAGCCGCCGTTTTCCTCATGGAAATGGCACTCGACTTCCGCCAACGCTTTCAGCGCGACATCGTCATCGACATGGTCTGCTACCGGCGCCACGGCCACAACGAAGGTGACGAACCCAACTTCACCCAACCCACCCTCTACAACGCCATTGATAACCAACCTCACGTCAGCACCCAATACATCGAACGCCTCATCGCCGCCGGTGACCTCGCTGCCGAAGAAGCCGAACAGTTCAAACAACAGTTCGACGAATCCCTCAACCAGGCTCTCGTCCACGCCAAAGAAGTCGCCGCAACTTTCCGCCCCGCCATCCGCCAACCCCTCTCCACCCCCGAACTCCTCGATCCCGTTGACACCCGCGTCGCACCAGACACCCTCCGCCGCGTCGGTCTCGCCTTGACCCGCGAACCCGAAAACTTCCAGATCAACGCAAAGATCAGACGCCTCATCGCCCAGCGCCGTGCCATGGTCGAGGGCACAGAACCTCTCGACTGGGGCTGTGCCGAGGCTCTCGCCTTTGCCTCGCTTCTCCACGACAACATTCCCATCCGCCTCTCCGGGCAGGACTCCCGCCGCGGCACCTTCTCCCACCGCCACGCCGTCTACTACGACGTCACCACCCGCGAACGCTACTTCCCCCTCAAACACATCGCTCCCAACCAGGCCACCTTCTGCGTTTACAACAGCCCTCTCTCCGAAGCCGCCGTGCTCGGCTTCGACTTCGGCTACTCGCTCGACTACCGCAACATCCTCATCCTCTGGGAAGCCCAGTTCGGTGACTTTGCCAACGGTGCCCAAACCATTATCGACCAGTACATCACCAGCTCCGAATCCAAATGGGGTGTCACCTCCAACATCGTTCTCCTCCTCCCCCACGGTTACCACGGCCAGGGCCCCGAACATTCCAGTGCCCGTATGGAACGCTTCCTCCAGGCCTGTGCGGAAGACAACATCATCGTCGCCAACTGCACCACCCCGGCCAACTTCTTCCATCTCATCCGCCGTCAGGCTCTCCGCCCAATCAAAAAACCCCTTATCGTCTTCACCCCCAAGGGCCTCCTCCGCGATAAACGTTGCACCTCACCCATCGACGACCTCGCCAACCAAACCTTCCAAGAAATCATCCCCGATCCTGACAAACCCTCAGGTGCCCGCCGCCTCATCCTTTGCCAGGGCAAGGTCTTCTACGACCTCCTCGACTACCGCAATAAACATCAGATCGATGACACCGCCATCGTCCGTATCGAGCAAATCTACCCGCTCCACACCCCCAAACTGGAAACCGTCAAAGCCGCTCACCCCGACGTCCAACACCTCGTCTGGTGCCAGGAAGAATCCCAAAACATGGGTGCCTGGTTCTTCATGGAACCGCGCCTCCGCGCCCTCTGGGGTCGGGACTTTGCCTACGCCGGCCGCGACGCCTCCTCCAGCCCAGCCACCGGCTCTCTCGCCATCCACCTCCTCGAACAAGACGACCTCATCGCCCAAGCTTTCCGGATTTAGGGCCCGCCATCCCGGGCCGAGGCCCTCGCGGGCCGGCCGCATTCAGATTAAGATCCGGGCAAGGAGAGGGGGCTAAGCCATTGCCCACGTGGGCCCATTTCTTGGCTGGGGGTTACCCTACTTAGAGCAGTTCTCATAATTTATTTCCGGAAAGCGCATAGGGAGGCGACTTTGAATGTGGCGTCCATGAAGTGGCAGAGGGCCGCGCAAAGGTGGTTGGAACGCTCCTCGGAGGAACGGGCAATAAAGTTGGTCAAAAAGTCGGCTTTGAGGCGCAGCCACAGTCTTTCAATGGGGTTGAAGTCCGGACGGTAGGCGGGCAGGTAAACGGGTTCAAAATGATGCCAGTTCAACCGCTTGGCTTTATGCCACGAAGCGTTATCGAGGATGAGCAGGCGGCGGAGGTGCGGCTCAGGCGGGACGGCTTGGGCAAGCTCATCAAGCCAGCACTGAAAAACATCGGTGTCCACACTATCCAAGATCATGGCAAAACTCTCGCCTGTGACCGGAGCCACTGCTCCGATGAGGTTGGCCCGGATGTGTTCGCCCATGGAAGGCACCTTGGGCCGACTGCCCCGCGCACTCCAGCGTCGGCGGGGACGTGGATCGCCCTCCACTCCGCACTCATCCGCAAACCAGAGTTGGCTGCCGGCATCTTGCTGCCAGCCCCGCAGGTGCTCCAGGAAAGCCTCCCGATCCTCCTGGTTTTGTCGTTCCGGCCAAGGTCGCGGCACCCGCAGATTGTAACCCAGCTCATGGAGGTATCGCACGGTGGTGCTGTAGCCCAGTCCCAAACCCAAAGATTCCTTGAGCCAGCCATGGAGCTTAACGCCGGTCCAGTGCAACTCCCCCGCCGTGGCCGGGTTTTCTGGCACGGGCACCAGCAGATCGCGCAAACCCTCCAGCTTCAGACGTCGTTTGCGCCCCCGCCGTGGCTTGGTCGCCAATGCGTCAATGCCTCCCCGATTGAAGAGCTCGATCCAGAGCCGCACCAATCGATCCGTCCGGCAAAACTGTTCACACACCTGCGCACGGGACACCCCGAGCAAAAGAGAATGCACCACCGCTAAACGAATGTAACTGCGCCGATCGGGTGCAGCCTCCATGGCCACACCCAGCTCCTCAAGCGTGGCATTCTCAGCGTTCGGATGGACCTCTTGTCTTCTCAACCATTACTTTATCCATCCTTATTTTCGCGGGGTGCAGCCTTTTTTTTCGGAAATTTATTTCGAGAATTGCTCTAAAACACCCGCGCTTCGCTAGCCTTGGCGGCATTCGACACGCCCTGGTTGTTGAGGCAAAAACCATCAAGCAACGGCACTTCAGGCTCGGCCCTTGACCCCGGCTTTTTTCATGGCGATGCCCAGGGCAATCCCGAATCGGTCCAGTTGTTCCTTGGTGTGCAGAGCTGAGACCGCCGTCCGGATCAGGTCCTTGCCGACCGGCACCCCGGGAGAAATCGACATGACCGTGAAAAAGCCCTGCTCCCACAAAGACTTCCACATGAAGTAGCACTTTTCCTTATTCCCAATGACGATTGGAACTGCCGGGGTCGGGCTCGACCAGTAATCCAGCCCCAGATTGTCCAGGATGTTGTGGAGATGGTCGGTGTTGGCCAGCAGCCGTTCCCGATGTTCCGGCTCCTCCCTCATCACATGAAGAGCAGCCCGGGCCGCCGCAGCCTGACCGGGGGAAATCGCCGCGCTGAAAATAATTTGCCGACAACTGCTGCGAAGATAATCAATCGTCGCCTGATCCCCGGCGATGAAACCGCCCGTGCTGGCGAGCGATTTGGAAAAACTGCCCGCGATCATATCCACGTCCTTGGTCAATCCGAAATGGTCGCACACTCCCCGGCCCTCACGTCCCAGAACTCCGAAACCATGTGCGTCATCCACCACCAAAAACGCCTCATACTTTGCTGCCAACTGATTCAGCCGCGGGAGAGACGCGATGTGTCCTTCCATCGAATAAACTCCATCCACGACAATGATCTTCGGCTGACCAGGATCAAGTTGCTCCAGCAACAACTCGAGCGATTCCATATCCTCGTGACTGAACCGCTCGACTGTGCCCAAGCTCAGATTCACCCCGTCCCAAAGTGCCGCGTGGATGCTCCGATCGACAATGACCGCATCGCCACGCTGAGCCAGCGAGGTCACGCTGGCCATGCAGGAAAGGTAGCCCGCTGCCAGGACGTGGCAGGCTTCCTTGCCGAGAAAGTCAGCCAGGTCTTCCTCCAACTCCAAGTGATAGCGCCGCGTGCCGTTGGCCAGGCGTGACCCGCACGAACTTGTCCCCCACTTCCGGTTGGCGCGGTCGGCCGCCTCGAGCACTTTCGGGTGATGGGACAGGCCCAGATATTCGTTGCTCGACATCATCACCATCCGCTTGCCCTTGACCA
>CALFVM010000164.1 GCA_937928665.1 uncultured Candidatus Methylacidiphilales bacterium | reverse complement strand
GACTCAGCGATAACGAAACCGTCATCTTTGCTTACATCGTCTATGAATCCCGCGAGCACCGCGATGCGGTCAATGCCAAGGTTTTCGCCGACCCGCGCATCCAGCGAATGTGCGCCGAGCATAACCCAAATTTCACGCCTTCCTTCGACCCAAAGCGCATGGCCTACGGCGGCTTCCGCGTCATCGTTTCCTGAACGCAACAGAATCCTCTCACAGAGGCACAAAGGCACAGAGGAAAATCAAAAAACCTCCGTGCCTCTGTGTCCTCCGTGAGAGACCAAACTTACCACTCCAATCGCTATGAAAGAAAACGACATCGGCAGGTTGATTGTAACCCAATCCATCGACATTCACCGAGCACTTGGTCCAGGCCTCTTGGAGACCGTTTACGAAGTCATCCTCGCCAGGCGCCTCCAAAAAGCGGGTCTCAAAGTCCTGCGTCAGGTTCCTATCCCCATTGAGTTTGAAGGCGAGCACTTCGACGAAGGCTTCTGCTGTGATCTCCTCGTCGAAGACAAGGTCATTGTAGAACTCAAGTCCGTCGAGAAGCTGAACCCCGCCCATAAGAAACAAGTCCTCACCTACCTCAAACTCACCGAACTCAAACTCGGCTACCTCCTCAACTTCGGGGAAGAACTGATGAAAGACGGAGTCGTCCGAATCATCAACGGCAACCTTGACCACTGAAAAATCAAAGTCTCTCACAGAGGCACAAAGGCACAGAGAAAATAAGAAAAAACCTCCGTGCCTCAGTGTCTCCGCGAGAGACCAACACCAAACCAACTGATAGAAAACGATAACAAATTCTCACAGAGGCACAAAGGCACAGAGAAATAAGAAAAAAACTCCGTGCCTCAGTGCCTCCGTGAGAGACCAAACCACAAAACCAAAATACCATGAACACACCAAAAAACCCCGTAGGCTGGTTCGAGATCTATGTCCAAGACATGGCTCGCGCCAAACCCTTTTACGAAACCGTCTTCCAAACCCAACTGGAAGCCCTGCCATCGCCCGATCCTGACCTCGAGATGTGGGCTTTCCCTCCGCTCATGGCCTCCGATCAGCCCGGCTGCTCCGGTGCCCTCTGCAAGATGAAAGACAAAGACCCCGGCAACGGCGGCACCCTAATCTATTTCATTTGCGACGACTGCGCGGTGGAAGCCGCCCGCGCCGCCACCGCCGGTGGCAAAGTCCACATGGAGAAAATGAGCATCGGCCAATATGGCCACATCGCCCTCATCATCGACCCCGATGGCAACATGATCGGCCTACATTCGATGAAATAATTCCAATCTCTCACAGAGGCGCAAAGGCACAGAGAAAAATCAGAAAAAAACTCCGTGCCCCCGTGCCTCCGTGAGAACCCCAATCTCTTCTCATGAAAATCATCCCCAAAAACACCATCTGCCTCTGGTTCAACAAAGACGCCGAAGACGCAGCCCGATTCTACGCTGAGACATTCCCCAACTCCTCTATCGGTGCCATCCACCGCTCCCCCATGGACAACCCAGGCAACAAAGCGGGCGAGGTCATGGTCGTCGAGTTCACTGTTTGCGGCATTCCCTGCATCGGCCTCAACGGCGGGCCGATTTTTCCGCACACCGAAGCCTTCTCCTTCCAGATCGCCACCGAGACCCAAGAAGAAACCGACCGTTACTGGGATGCCATCATTGGCAATGGTGGTCAGGCCAGCGAATGCGGCTGGTGCAAAGACCGTTGGGGTGTGAACTGGCAGATCACTCCCACCGTCCTGACTCAAGCCATAGCAGCGGGTGGCGACAAAGCCCACCGTGCTTTTGCCGCCATGATGACCATGAGAAAAATCGATGTCGCAGTCATCAAAGCCGCGGTCCGTGGCGAGTAAAACAACTAACCTATCATCTCTCACAGAGGCACAAAGGCACAGAGGAAATCAGAAAAAAACTCCGTGCCCCCGTGCCTCCGTGAGAACCATTCTTCCCCATCATGAACCAAGAACTCACCACGTTTTTCAACTCATTCTCCCCGGAGGTCGCGGACCTCGCGATGCGCATCTTCAAGATGACCGAGGCTGTCATGCTCCCTGAAAAAAAGCGGTGGCTCGATCATGCGGACAAGATGATCACTTTCGGCACGGAGAGAACGATGAAAGGAGAAATCTGCTACATCAGACCGCTGAAAGACTCGGTGAACCTTGGGTTCTTTCACGGAGCGGATCTCAATGATCCTAAAGCCCTGCTACAAGGCACTGGAAAGATGTTAAGACACATCAAGTTCAAACCCGACCAACCCTTCCACGCGCCCGACGTGGAGGAACTCTTGCGGGTGGCCCTGCGGGAACATGACGGCAGGCAGGACAGGGCCTCGTAGGCGACCACCCAAACCAAGACTCTCACAGAGGCACCAAGGCACAGAGGAAATAAAATAACCTCCGTGCCCCCGTGCCTCCGTGAGAGCCCAGTTTTTTCGATAACTCCATGAACTATCTCACTCATCGCCCTGCCGCACCGCTGAGCCTCGCCGTCGAAGCCATCTGGCTCTATGCGGGCTATCAACCGCCGCACCGGCTGGAGCGGGTGTTGCCATCGGGCACCGTCGAGTGGGTGATCAACCTGCGGGAAGACAAGTTCCGCTGCTACCATCCGGAGACGTTTCAACCCATCGAGGACCAACCCGGCACGCTCATCGCCGGTCCGCGCTCGCAAGTGCAGGTAATCGATACCGAGCAGCAAACCGAGATCATGGGGGTTCACTTCAAGCCCGGTGGGCTGCGCTATTTTTCCAGAATCCCCGTGCAAGAATTTGCCGAGCGTGATGTGCCTCTGGAGACGCTCTGGAGAGGTTTCGCGGCAGACGTTCGGGCGGAGTTGAGCACAGAGCGCACTCCATGGGGCAAAGTCCTTAAGCTCGAAAAAATTCTGACCTCGCGAATGAGCCTCTCCTGGAAACCGCATCCGGCAGTGGCAGAAGCCTTGCGGCGGCTGGAACCTTCCGAGGTGCCGTGGAAACAGGCGGATCTGGCGGGCGATTTGGG
>CALFVM010000163.1 GCA_937928665.1 uncultured Candidatus Methylacidiphilales bacterium | reverse complement strand
GAGACCGAAGACGCCACCATCGCCGACCTGGCGGTGGCGCTGAACGTCGGCCAGATCAAGACCGGCGCGCCGTGCCGCTCCGAACGGGTCGCCAAGTACCCTAGCGCAAAGCTTCCTTCCATCCGCCATTTCCTGCGGGCTCGATCGCGTTGAGCGACCCGGCTCTTGGCTTGCCGTCTGGCCCGGTCTAAGAGTTCTTGTCGAAAGTGTCGCTTGAGGGTTCGTCGGTCCTTGGCCCGGGTGCAATCATGGCGCAAGCGGCAGGACGCGCACACTCCCTTCCGGGTCCGGTATTCGGAGGTGCCGCGCGACTCAACCCGGTGATGGTTCCAGAGCCATCGACCTGCCGGATAGCGGTAGGTGTCACGGTCGGCATCGAAAGGAGCTCTGGCTGGTTTTTGCCGCTTCTCTTTCGATTCCCTTCTCCGGGAGCCCAGTAACTCTGGGAGCGAACCTTCCCGGAAAAAAGTTCAGTCCGACCCAGGCCCAGCCCGCGTCCGGGCGGGTCGGGCCAACGCCTGTCGGGCGCGGTCGAGGATGCCGTTGACGAATTTGCCGGAGTCTGACGTGCTGAATCGCTTGGCAATCTCGACTGCTTCATTGATCGAGACCACGGGCGGGATATCCGGACGGTGATGCATTTCGTAGAGTGCGAGGCGAAGGATGTTCCGGTCCACCAGGGTGAGTCGGTCAAAACTCCAGTTCTCCAGATAGTTCCGAATTTCGGCATCCAATTCAGGCAGTTTATCCCGCATCCCCCCAATCCACTCTGCGGCCAATTTCCGAGCCGGTTCCGAAGCCTCCACCATCCCCCAGAAATCCTCATCCGCCACGCGGGTGCCTGCCGGCGATTGGTCCCGTTGATAGAAGAATTGCACGACCAGTTCGCGTGCGGTCCGGCGCGTTCCCATGATCTCTAGGGCTCCGACAAGAGACCAAGAACAGCCTCGGCAGCTTCGCGTCCGCGGTTTAGTTTGGTGCCAAGACAACGGGCGCGAGCCTGGGCCTCGGTCTGGACAGTCAGGACCTCATGCAAAACCGGCCGGTCAAACTGGAGACTGAGGCGGAGAAGCGCGTCGGTCACCGAACGGGCAATGAGATCGGCATGCTCGGTCTGCCCTTTCCAAATGACACCGAAGGCCAACACCGCATCAGCTTTCTCTTTGGCCAGCAGGCGCTGAACGGCCAAGGGTATTTCGAAGGCACCCGGCACCCGTCGCACCAGAAGGCTGTGTCCCTCGAGAACCTTCTGAGCGGTCGCCACCATGGCATCCACGTAGGCGGCATTGTAACGGCTGGCCGCGATCCCGATCCGGTGTTTCATAACTTGTGTCCCATCTTTTTGCGCTTGGTCGAAAGGTAACGGGCGTTGTCCGGATTGGGTTGACTCACAATCGGCACCTGATCCACCAGCTCCAGGCCATACCCGGAGAGCCCTACGACCTTTTTTGGATTATTGGTCAACAGTCGAAGTTTGCGAACTCCGAGATCATACAGAATCTGGGCACCCAACCCATATTCCCGAAGGTCAGCAGGAAAACCGAGCGAGACATTGGCTTCCACCGTGTCCAAACCCTCCTGCTGAAGTTTGTAGGCATGAATCTTGGCGGCTAGACCAATCCCGCGCCCTTCCTGCCGCATATAAACCAAGACTCCGGCCCCCTCCGCTTCAATCCGGCGCAGTGCGGTGTGCAATTGACTGCCACAATCACAGCGTCGGGAAGCAAACACATCTCCGGTCAGACACTCGGAATGGACTCGGACCAGAACAGGTTTTTCGGCAGAAATCTCTCCTTTCACCAAAGCGAGATGGTGGGAACCGTCCACGGCTGAACGATAGAGATGGAGTCGAAACATCCCGAAATCGGTCGGCATCTCAATGACTTCTTCGCAGACCACCAACTTTTCCGTGCGGCGACGGTACTCGATCAAATCCCGAATGGTGCCAATCTTCAGGCCGTGCTCCTGCTTGAACCGGATCAAATCGGGCAGGCGCGCCATAGAGCCGTCATCGTTCAAAATCTCACAGATGACCGCCGACGGATCCAGTCCGGCCAGCCGGGCCAAATCAACGGCCGCCTCCGTGTGTCCAGCCCGCTGCAAAACACCTCCGTCTTTGGCTTGCAGCGGAAACACGTGCCCCGGTTGCACCAGGTCAGCCGGGCTGCTTTCCGGCCGGGCAAGAATCCGAATGGTGGCGGCCCGGTCTTTGGCACTGATCCCTGTGGTCACCCCGGCCGCCGCATCGACCGAAACGGTAAAGTCGGTTTTGAACGATTCCCGATTGTCCAACACCATGCGCTGCAGCCCCAACTGCCGCGCCCTGGCATGGGTGATCGGCGCGCAAATCAATCCCCGTCCAAAGCGCGCCATGAAATTGATCGCCCGCGGCGTGGCTTTCTCCGCCGCCAGAATCAAATCCCCCTCGTTCTCCCGATCCGCATCGTCGGTTAAAATCACCAGTCGCCCCCGACGCACATCGGCCAGGAGTGCCTCGACTGGGTCGAAGATGGCGGGACCCCGCAGGGTGCTTTGGGCTTTGGGCATAAGAGCATTCGAAGGTATGTTGTTCCAGGCAGACCGTCACGGCAATTTCGTGCCCGTTCCCCCAAGCCCACCCACCAGCGTATCCGCATAGGACACCGGGTCAAAAGGCGTCAGCGACTCCAGACTTTCGCCCTGACCCACCCACAAAGTATTCAGCCCGATCTCCCGCTTGACCGCCGCGATCACCCCGCCCTTGGCCGAGCTGTCCAGCTTGGTGACAATCACTCCGGTCACACCGAGAGCCGCATGGAACTCACGCGCCTGCGCCAACGCATTGGCACCATTGGTCCCATCAATCACCAGCAGCGTCTGCTCCGGTGCTCCCTCCTTTTGCTTGGCGATAACCCGACGAACTTTGGCCAGCTCCCGCATCAAACCCTCCTTGTTGTGGAGTCGGCCGGCTGTGTCAATCAGGATCAGGTCAGCACCCGCCGTTAACCCGGACGCCACTCCCTGAAAGGCCGCGGCGGCAGGGTCGCCGCCTGTCGCCCCAATGGAATGGCCCAGCCCCAAACGGTTGGCCCACACCGTCAACTGCTCTCCGGCAGCAGCCCGGAACGTGTCCGCTCCGACCAGGTGAACCTTGCACCTTGCCTGGTTAAAACGGTGCGCCAGCTTGGCCAGCGTGGTCGTCTTTCCTGCTCCGTTCACCCCGACCAGCCACCACACCTCGGTCCGGCCGGGCACCGGAGAAGGAATCACGGGCGCACTTGGCCAAAGGCGTCGGACACGATCGGCAGCCGCTGCCCGTATCGTCGCCGCCGAAACTGTCTGAGTGCGGAGATCGGCCAGAATCTCGGTCGTCAACTCCAACCCGAGATCGGCCTGAATCAACTGGGCTTCCAATTCCTCCCAATCCACCGGACCATCTTTCAGCCCGACAATCCATTGTTTGAACTTCGCGAACATCGCGGGATGCCAGCACCTTCAATCCCACCGGGCAAGTGCCATCACCGCCTGCAACCGAGATGGCGGCCGAGACGCCAGAACGCGAGATGGAGTCCGAAGGCCAGACCAAACCCGGAAAACCACGAATACAGATAGAGTCCTTTCCACACCGCCCCGACCGCCTCATCGGAAACGACTCCCACCGTGGCCAGAAAACCGGGCGCATGCGGGGCAATCGCCAGAACCAGAGCCGCCAAGGCACCGAACGAAAACCCACCTGCAAACTGGTACGGCCCGTGCAGCCGATAAAGCCCTTCGGAATCCAGTTGCTGTCGGCGGACCACATAATAGTCGGCGATCATGATTCCCCCAATCGGGCCCAGGAGGGCACTGTAGCCGATCAACCAGGTGAAGATATATCCGGTCGGATCCGCCACCAGCTTCCACGGCATCATCACGATTCCGATCAGCCCCGCGATCAATCCCCCCGTTCGAAAACTGATCCGGCTTGGCCAAAGATTCGAAAAATCGTTCGCAGGCGACACAATGTTGGCCGCGATGTTCGTGGTCAGCGTCGCCACCACCAGCGCGACCAGTCCCGGCACAATCACCCACGGATGATCAAACCGGCCGAGCAAAGCCACCGGATCCCAAATCGCTTCCCCATAAACAAGCACCGTCGCGCTCGTCGTAATCACCCCGGCTAATGCCACCAGTGCCATCGTCCCCGGCAACCCAACCGCCTGGCCCAGAATCTGGTCCCGCTGCGACCGGGCGAACCGGGAGAAATCCGGAATGTTCAACGAAAGGGTCGCCCAAAAGCCGATCATCGCCGTCAAACCCGGCACAAAAGCCGACCAAAACTCGGTTCCCTGCCGCAACCCCCGTGCCTCCTCCAAAATCGGGCCAAGCCCGCCTGCCGCGTCCAACGCCCAGCCGACCAGCCCAAGCCCGACAAGCAAAAGAAACGGTGCCCCCAACTTCTCCAGCCACCGGATACAATCGATCCCCCGAACGACCACCGCCATATTGATCGCCCAAAACAACAGGAAACAGCCCAGTTGCCCCAGAGAGATCTCGAGCACCGGAAGCCGTTCGGGCGGCCCCGCGTCCCAATCAAACAAGATCAACAGAATTGTGTGAATCGCACTTCCTCCAATCCACGTTTGAATCCCGAACCATCCGCACGCCACCACCGCCCGCATCATCGCAGGAATGTTCGCCCCATAGACACCAAAAGACGCCCGTAACAACACCGGAAACGGGATGCCGTAGGCCGTTCCCGCCCGCGCATTTAACGCCAAAGGAACCAGAACAATCGCATTGCCCAGCAACACCGTCAGGACCGCCTGCCACCAATTCATCCCCCCGGCAATCAACCCACTGGCCAACTGATACGATGGAATGCAAATCGCCATCCCCACCCACAGGGCTGCGATATCCCACGACCCCCACGTCCTTTCCCCCATCGGGACCGGAGCCAGGTCCCGGTTCCAGAGCGAAGCATCAGGGCCGTCCAACCCGGCCGATTCAGGGGGTGCCATCTTCCGCGGAGCAGAGGCAGTTTCCGTGCCAGCTACAACCCGGACCCCTTTTCCGCCCGACGGATTTCAATGTAGGTACGGGAGGAGGAGAGTTCGCGTCCGGGGATGATCGAAGAAATCTGCATCTCCTTGATGACATAGTGATCGCCGACCTGCTGGACCCCGTTGACCTCGACCCGTTTGACCACCTGGTCTTTCTCGTTCATTGCGTCGACGCGCAGGACCGCCATGAACTCGGAACTGATCCAGAATCGGGCCTTGGCGTAAGTGCTTTTCCCCGGCGGGTTGGCTTCATAGGCCCACGCGGCCAGCGTCTTGATCCGATCAGTCCCCAGAGGCCGTGCGTCACCCCACCGGATAAAATCCAGCCCCAGATCTTCGTAATTCAAATCCGAGTCCAGAATCCGCTCCAGCCGCGCCGCACCCTCGACATCCCGCCATGGATCGTCTGCCTTGGCCCGACGCTGAATCCGGCTTCCATCGGGAGTCATGGTCACCCGGATGTGCAGGGGACGTTCCGTGAACTCATAAATCATCTCTCTCCCTTTGGTCCGCATGGTTAGGGAATGCAGGGATTTCGAGGTCCTGAGCACGCCCTCCAGGCGGAAATCCTGCAACTCCATCGTCCGCCACAGCCGGGCCTGGACCCATTCCGGCGCCGGGACCGGATTGTTCGGGTTCGGGGCAGCGGCCACGCTCCCCTCCCAAAAAAGAAGGGCGAAGCAGAGAAGGGTCAGGGCTTGAGTTCGGCTCATAAGCATGCGTAGCGTCAACATGTGTCCGACCTCGCGTGGAGCCAAGTGATTTCCTGCGCCATGATCCGCTTTCCCCGGCCTGTCAGTCCTGCCCTGCTCGTCGCGACCAACGCTCCCG
>CALFVM010000162.1 GCA_937928665.1 uncultured Candidatus Methylacidiphilales bacterium | reverse complement strand
CAGGAGATCGTGAGCTGGTCGTTCGGGCAGGGGACCGCGCCGTGGGCCGGAAGTGGGGGCGGAGGCGGGGGAGGCACCGGGGGGGCGATCACACGGGAGTATTGGACCAACGTGTGGGGGACGAGCCTTGCAAGCCTGACGGGTAACACGAACTACCCGGACAACCCGACCGGAGTGGACACGTTGAGCGAGCTGCGGGCCAGCAACTGGGCCAATCCGGGGCAAACGAGCAACTGGGGTGACGGCTACGGGCAACGGATCCGTGGGTTCATCGTGGCACCGAGCACGGGGAACTACACCTTCTGGGTGAGTGGAGATGACAACGTGGAGCTGTGGCTGAGCACGAACAACAACCCGGCCAACAAAGTGCGGATTGCGCATCACACGGGGTGGACTTCACCGTTGGAATGGAACAAATACGCGAGCCAGAAGTCGGCACCGATCAGCCTGGTGGCCGGGCATAGATATTACGTGGAGGTGTTGCATAAAGAAGACATGGGCGGGGACAACCTGGCGGTGGGCTGGGCACGGCCTGGGCAGGGGACGACAGTGCCGAGTGAGGTGGTGCCGGGTTCGGTGCTGGAGACCTGGTCGGAAGGGGGAGCGATGCCGCAGTTGGAGATCACCGGAGTGAGTCTGAGCACGGCACGAGCGGTGCAATTGGATGAAGCACTGGAGGTGGGCAAGAATGTGTTCACCGACCGGACTTTCACCTGGGCAAATGTGGGACCGCATGGAGGGAAGCGGTATCTGCGGTTGCCGAACAATGACAAGACCAACACGCAGGCCAACTACCTGAGCTTTACGGTGAACGTGCCGGTAATGGTGCATGTGGCCTGGGACAGTCGGATAGCGACGGTGCCGGGTTGGCTGAGTTCCTTTGAACTGGTGAGTGGCCAGACGATGTTGACAGCGGGAGACGGAGCCCAGACGGGGAACAACCGGGTGGTGTATCGGAAAAACTTCCCGGCGGGAACGATCACGCTGGGAGGGCCGGGAGGAACGAGCAGCTCGAACAACTACTCGGTCATCATCGAGGCCCAGTGAAATGGGCGTGGCGAAGGTGACAATTTTTGTCGTGGGCGCGACAAGAATTGTCACGCCGGGCAGGTGCGGAGTGGCCCTCCAGTCCTGGCGTTCACAGACCGCCTTTACGGGAAAAGTCGGCTTTACAGGGAGGTGCGCCCTCCCGGGGAGATGGAACCCCCTGGCCGATCCCCGGCACCTCTCTTGCATCCTGGAGAAGCGGTCTGAGACCGCCGCAGGCCAGACTCACTGGTGTGGCTTAACCCGGTTTCCCCGCGGGCCAGTGCCGGGTGTAACCAAGGTCCGGGTTACACGGCCTTAAAGGCCCGAGGCGGCGTAGCCGAGGGCGAGGAGGGCGTAGCTGGTGACGAGGACGGGATCTTGTTCCATCCAGCGGGCTTTGTCGTCGTTGACCCAAAAGCCATCGGCCTTTTGGCGGTTGAGCAGGGTTCGGGCGAGGTCGGAGCGCCAGGCTTTTGGGCCGGAGGGCGTTTGCAATTCGTTGAGGCCGCTGGTGGCCAGACCTTTACCCATGAGGTGGTAATAATAGTAGAGGCCCTCGGAGCCCATACCGGGGTTTTCGTCCAAAGTGTAATTTTGCTGTAACCACTCTTTGACGGCGAGGATGCGGGGGTCGGCGGGATCGAGTTCCGCATAGATCATGCTGAGGAGCCCGGCGTAGCTCATGCTGCCGTAGGAGCGAAGGGCCACGCGGCCGCTGGGCAGTTCCATTTCACCGGCCATGCTGTAGCCGGGATGGTAAACGAATCCGCCGCGGTTTACGGGGTCGTCGCTGACCCAAGATTCTTTGTTGTGAGAGGGAAGGTTTTGGCAGCGGGTGATGAAGCCGATGGCGGCTTCCCAGTTGAGTTGTTTGACGGGTTCGGGCGCGTCGCGGTCAAGGGCGGCGGTGGCGCGGAGGGCTTCAAGGGCAAAGACGGTGTTGGAGAGGTCGGCGTGTTTTCGGGTGCGACCGTATCCGATGCCGCCATCGAGAGGATTATCCGCGACGCCGGGCTGGTCGAAGTCGTTCTGTTGACCGGCGAGGAAGGAGCGGGCGGCGCGGATGGGACCGTGGAACTCGGGGAGTTGGGCGGCGTGGAGGGCCAGGACGGCAAGGGCCGTGTTGTAACTGAAGTAGCCGGCGTCGGGTCGGTAGATGCCGCCATCGGGCTGCTGTTGGGCGACAAGCCAGTCGAGGCCTTTGCGGACGGCGGGATCGTCGGGCGTGGCCCCGTGGCGGAGGAGGGAGGTGATGGCGAGTGCGGTGAGGGCGGGGAAGTCGGCGTTGGACCAGAAGCCCTCGGGCTTTTGCTGATCGCGTAGCCAGGCAAGTCCGCGGCGGGCGGCAGCGGTGGATTCAAGCCGCAGAGAGGTGTCCTGGGGGGCAAGAGCGGGACCCTCCGTGGCGGTGGAAGGAAGGAGGGCGAGACTGGCGGCGACGAGGGTGGGAAGGATCATGGCGTTGGGAAGTGTAGCCTGAGTTCGGCGACGGTGCCAAGTGCGGGAATGGCACCCGGGCGGGGTCGCCAGATCTTATCGTTGATCCGGTCAATGTCTGCGGTGTTGGCGAGGGCGGCGAAATCTTCCATGAGGGCAATCATGGACTGACTGGCCTGGGCCAGGAAGAGGCCACCATGATGTTGGGAGCCGTTGTAAACCCAGGGTTGGCCGGTGAAGGGAAGTCCCTCGGTTTTGTGGACGAGGGCGGAGGCGGGCACGGGGTCGGTATTGGGAAAACGGACGTGGATTTCGACGGGAACGCCGAAGAGGCCGGGGCGCTGTCCGGGCGGGGTTGGAGGTGGGTCAGGCTTTTCGGGAAAGCCGAGGAGGATCATGGCGAGGTGGAGGTGGAGGGGTTCGGCGCGGGTGCGGAGGATGCTTTCGTGGAGTTTGCCGCCGACTCCGACGAGGAGGTATTCGACAGGGCCTTCGTTCATATTGACTTCGCAGGGGAGGGTGATGGTGCGGGTGTTGGCATCGATGCGGACCAGGCCGAGTTCGAATTGACCGGGGCCGGTTTGACGGAAGGCGGGAGAGGCTTCGACGGGACTGGAGGCGATGAGGGTCGTGAGGATGAGCGAAGGGAGCACTGTTGGAGTGTAGGGGGCGGGTGAGGAAAAAGAAAGAGACGGGCGCACGGCGGCCCGTTACGCTGTGTGTGTGGCTAGTGATTTGTTTAATCGGGCGACGGAGGATTTACGAGCGGAGGCCCGCGAGCTTGCACAGCGGCGGCATGGGGACCGGGTGACGTTTGTGGTGAACCGGAACATCAACTTCACCAATATCTGCAATGTGGGATGCACGTTCTGCGGGTTTCAGCGGAAGTGGTCGGACACGGATGCTTACACGCGGACGCCGGAGGAGATCGTGGCGCGGCTGGAGGCGAGCCCGGGGATTAC
>CALFVM010000161.1 GCA_937928665.1 uncultured Candidatus Methylacidiphilales bacterium | reverse complement strand
GGTGACGGGCCGTTTGACGGGGGGGGGAGGGCCCGGCGGAACGGAAACTGGTCCGGCAGGCAGCCGACTCTTTGGTGGCCTATGGGGGGACCAAAAGGAGGTTACGCGAGGCACTCGGGTGGTTGCGGGGTTTGCCTTTGGTCTGGGAGGATGAGGGTTTTCGGGCGGTTCATGCGTGTTGGGATGAAGGAGCCGTGGGCCGACTGATGCATACCGGGGGACCCGTGCTGCGGGAGGATGACTTTTTACCTGGCGCATGGGGACCGAGGGCGAGGGCAGTCGATGTGCTTCTCAACGGCCCGGAACTCCTTCTGCCCCGAAACGCGATGAAGGATCGGCGGAATGCGCGGGTGCGAACCAAATGGTGGATGCCGGGGGCGGCGACGTGGAGGGAGGCGGCGTACCCGGAGGAACCGGGTTTGCCGGAGGGGCCGCTGCCGTCCGGTGCTCACCGGGCGTTTCGGCCCTATGGGGCGGACCAACCACCGGTTTTCTTCGGACATTACGGATTCCCGAAGCCGGCCCGACCACTTTTGCCTAATGTGGCGTGCCTGGACTTTGCGGTGGCGCGGGATGGGGTTCTGGGCGGCTATCGCTGGGAAGGAGAGCGGGTTTTGCGGCGGTCCGGGTTTGTCCGGTTAGGATAGCCTTGGACGAGCTTGATCCGTGGTAGGCGCATGGGCGGCAAGGGCGCAGACAAGATGAGGGGAACGCACGTGAACGCGGTGATTGACCACCGATAGGGCGATAGGGAAGCGGGTGTGTCCGGGAACAAGTGCGTCGTGCGTGCCAACGTCAGGATTGGCGGGGACGGGGGCCTAGAGGAAACCCTCAGATTTGAGATATTTAAGTAGTTGCTCTTTTTCTTTTGGGGACGCGGATCCGTCGATTTTGACGACATTTTTACCGCCAGCGTCATAGACGGAGATGGTCCCTGGGCCGGATTTGAGGTCCATCCGGGCGATGAGATTATCCTTCGGCGGCGGGGTTTCAAGATAGCGGGCTTGGAGCCGAATAGCGTAGGCCTGTTGGAGTGCTTTCTGGAACCGGAGGAGATTGCGTAGAACTTTCCGAAGCCAGAAAATGTAAATGACGGCACAGGTGAGCAGGGAGGAGAAGACGCCGACCGCCAACATAAACAGGATGGCCTCTCCCGACGGACGCATACCAAAGGGTTAGCACTGATTTCCTGAATTACCAGTGCTCGATGAGGGCGGAGACCCGGCTTACAGAGTTTTTCGGCGGAACTCGATCCCTCTCACGTCCATGCGGCTGGGGTTGTAAGATTCGGTGACGCGGGCTTCCCCGGTAATCTTCCGGGCAAAGGCGTCGAGGGCGTTCCAGGCACTTTCGACGGCACGGGCGGGAATCGTGGCGCGGCCGAGGGCTCCGCTGACCTGGTAGCTGGCTCCGTAGAAGCTGATGCGGTAGGTGAAGACCATGGGCCGACCGAGCCAGGTGCCAGCGTCATAAATGATCCAGTCCCGATCATCCGAAGAGATGCGGAGCTGCTGGCGGGTGAATCGGAAGAAGCTGGGCTGGTCAGGCGGAACGATGGTGACGTGGCCGGCGATAAAGGCATCGGCGTCAGCAGGGGTAATGAGAATGGAGTTCGGTGAGGGTGTCCCGCCGTCATGGGGATCGCGAAGCGAGTGGTAGATGAGTTCGCGAGGGGCGTTGTTTTGGCCGGAAAGGGAGGCAGGGGGGGGGAGCGCGGCATAGCCCTCGGGCGTTTGAAGGATGCCGAAAAGCGTCCAGGCATAAAGCCCGAGCAGGCAAACGGGGAGGGCAATGCCAAACAGAGGCATCCAGGAGAAATGGTGGCAAAGGGACAGGATGCTTTGGATGGTCAGACCGATTAAAACAAGGACAGAGACGAGGCTGATGCTCCGAATAATGAGGGCGGTGTCGGGAGGGATGACCGTGCCGGAAAGCGCATAGGTGGGGCCGTCCTTGAAGAAGTCCTCCCAGAGTTGCTTTCCACGGGCTTCCTCGAACTCAAACCAGTCTCCCGGCGAGTACCATTTGCCCTCGAACTTCCGGTGTCCTTTGCGGTGGCGCTCCAGTTCTTCGATGAAGGGGGCGAGGACGCGGTTGATTTCTTCCGCCCGGTCGGGGAACGCCTTGAGGAGGACGCGCCCCTGTCGGACGTGGTCGGTGAGCCAAGCCATTGCGTAGTTGCGGGCCGGGTTGATTGGTTCGGCCAGAAAAAGGTCAACCTGCTCGGGAGTGGCTGCTTCGACTGCAGCCGGACTTGGCTGGTTCTCGGCCTGGCCGTTGGGTGGTTGGTCCGAAGTGCCCATGGCGGGGCTGGGCGCGGGGGAGGCGGTGTCCACGGGCTTGACTTCCAACCCGGAGTCTGGCGAGGCGGACTCGGTGGCGATTTCCACCTGGGCAGTGGCGGTCAACGCGAGGGCGAAGAGGAGGGGAACGAGGTGTTTCAAAGCAGGCCTCTGTCGCGGAGATCGCCAAGGTTGCCCTCCGCGGAAGAGTGAACCATGTCGAACATAAACTTGAGAAGGCAGACTTCCCAGCCGTCGTCAACACCCGTCAGGACGGCAGCCAAAGGGTCATTTTTTTCCCGGACGTCTTCGCAAACCCGCCCGACGACTTGCTCAAGGGATTCGTGGACGTCGTAACAGCGGATGTCGGATTTCTTCATCCGGAAACCATACTTGAGGATGGCAAACTTGTGGGCATGGCGATTGATAAGGTCGGCGTATTGCTGGCCTTTTTCGCCAAAGCCTTCTAGGGCGAGTTTGGCCATTTGGTCGGGGGAAATGATCTGGGGTTTTTCGGCAAGGATGGAGCCCTCGCGAACGCGGGAGAGGTTGGCCGAGTCCATGTCTTCGGTGACGAGATGGTAGTTGAGAAGGGAGGTGCCGAAGGTGGAGAGGCGGGTTTCGGGCGGGTGAACAACCCGGGTATTTTCCAGGGCGTAGGTGAAGTCGTCTGGCGTCAATTCGCGCATGAGTTCGGAGCCTGAATCAACGGACGGGAAGTTTGGCAGCGACTTTGGCCAGATCACCGCCAGCGGACCAGACGATCCGGAGAAAGTCGGCACCGTGGACGCCATGCTTAACGAAAAAGGCGCGGTCTCCGCCGCATCCATACATCATGTCGAGCGGCATGGTGCCTTCGAGCCGGGTCTGGGCTTTCAGAGTGATGCGGGGGAGCCACCGAATGCCCTCAAATTCGGCATCTTTAGCGGGGTAATCTTCCATGGTAAGCCGGGGACCGGGTGCGGCACCGCCGAGGTGGTAAAGGAAATAATCGCGCCGGGCTGCGGTGATCAGAAGGGCGGTGCCGAAGTCGGGTTCGCCATAGTTCACGGCGTCTTCGGCGAAGTCATAAAGTTCCTGGGCAATGGCTCCGATGGAGGAGAGGAAGGTGATGTCTTCCCCGGTGAAGTAACTCTCGGCTCCGCGTTGTCCGTTGCGGTAAAGGGTGAGAGCCTTGTCATAAAGATCGCGGAAGGTGACGGTCCATGTGGTGGGTTGCATGCCATGAGGCTAGGTGTGAGTTGGGGGAAGGCAATCGAGAATGGTTTCGATCGGGGCCATGCTTTCGTCGGGGGCGGCACCCGAGGCAGGTGTCGGGCGAAGCTCATCCGAGAGTTTAGGATTGAGCCGGGGGGCTTTTTGGAGCACGGTCAAGGAATGCCGCACCTGTTGCCAGAGACGGAAGTCGAGATTCAATTGGCGGGGCACCCGGGCTGGGTGCGCGAGGGCCAGGCCATTCGGCGGAGCTTTTGCTTTCGGAGTTTCGTTGAGGCTTTTGCGTTTATGACGGCGTGTGCGTTGGAGGCTGAAAAATTAAATCATCATCCGGACTGGTCCAATGTGTGGGCCAGGGTGGATGTGCGCCTGAGCACCCACGATGCGGGTGGCTTGACGGAGCTTGATTTCCGTCTTGCGGAGCGGATGGACGCGGTTGCTGCCACGATGGGAATCGCGGCCTGAATGGATTGAAGTATATGACGAAAAAAGAAATTATTGGCGGGCTGCTGGCACTCAATGGCGCGGGGTTGGTTCTGCCTTTTGCTATTCTCTCCGGTCTGACGCAGCTCGACAGGATCAACTGGATTTTCGTCCCGATCATGGGTTTGGGGTTTGTTCTCGGCCTGGTTGGTCTTTTCCTGATGGGCCAGGGCGAAGAAGATCGGTCCTGACAGGGGCGGTCCGTCTCCGTGCGCATCCTGATTGTCGGCTGCGGTTATGTTGGTCAGCAGGTGGCCGCGTTGCTTCGTGGGGACGGGCACGAGGTTGACGGGTGGGTGGCCACGAGCGAATCGGTGCCCGCAGTGTCCGAGACCGGAGCCAACCCGATCGTTGCCGATGCGGCCGACCCGGCGGCCTGGGCGGGAAGGAACGGGCCGTGGGATGCTATTGTGTTTTCGGTTTCCACGTCAGGCGGTGGGGAGGAGCACTATCGGCGGGTTCATGGCGAAGCACTTCGACTGGCCCTGGGAGCGGCGGTTGGCAAACCGTTCATTTATACTTCGTCCACATCGGTCTACGGCCAGGCAGATGGCTCTTGGGTAGATGAAGAATCCTTGGCGGAGCCCACGGTGGCGACAAGCCGGGTTTTGTTGGCAGCGGAGCGCGAGGTGTTGTCTGCGGGTGGGCTCGTGCTGCGGTTGTCCGGGATTTATGGGCCAGGCCGGGCGATTTATTTGCGAAAATTGATCGAGGGGACGGCCGTGATGGATGGAGGGGAGGGTCGCTGGATCAATCAGGTGCACCGGGACGATGCGGCTGCGGCCATTGTTTGGGCACTGCTCCACGGAAGGAGCCGGGAAATTCTTAATGTGACGGATGACGAGCCTGTGCGCTTGGGCGAACTCTATCGCTGGCTGTGTGGGCAAATGCGTTTGCCGATGCCCCTGGAAGTGCCCGGTGTGACCGGGCGGAAGCGTGGCCGGACCCACAAACGAGTGTCCAACGCACGGATCGCAGCAGCGGGCTGGCGTCCGATCTACCCGACGTTCCGTGAAGGATACGGGGCGTTGCTGGCAAGCAAGGCAGGTTGGAACTCGATCGACCGGTAGGGATTCGCGGAAAGCACTTGCGTAGAGTCATTCTGACCCACGGCGGCGATCAAGATGGCCAGCTTGTCGCGCCCGGGCAAGCCTCATTCG
>CALFVM010000160.1 GCA_937928665.1 uncultured Candidatus Methylacidiphilales bacterium | reverse complement strand
GGAGTCCTCGGGTTTTTCGGTTTCGCGCAGCGCCATGCCGGTGACGCCTTTGCCGCCGCGCCGCTGGGCGCGGTAGAGGTCGGCGTTGGTGCGTTTGATGAGGCCGTTGTGGGTGATGGTGACGACGACCTGTTCATTGGCGATGAGATCTTCGATGGCCATTTCGCCTTCGTCGGGGACGATTTCGGTGCGGCGTTTGGAGCCGTGTTTGGCGTCGATGGCAGCGAGTTCATCCTTGATGATGGCCATGACGCGGCTTTCGCGGGCGAGGATGTCGAGGAGGTCGGCGATGGTGGCGAGAAGGGTTTTGTATTCGCCCTCGATTTTTTCGCGTTCCATGCCAGTGAGCTGGTAGAGGCGGAGTTCGAGGATGGCGTCGATCTGGCGGTCGGTGAGGGCATAGCGACCGTTCGTCAGGCGCTGCTCGTCCCGGATGAGGATGCCCCAGCCTTCAACGACGGCGCGGGGGAATTCGTAGCCAGCGAGCTGGATACGGGCTTCGTCGCGGTTGGCGGATTCGCGGATGATGCGGATGAATTCGTCGAGGTTATTAAGGGCGACGAGGTAGCCTTCGAGGACTTCGGCGCGGTCCTCGGCTTTGCGGAGGAGGAAGCGGGTGCGGCGGAGGATGACTTCGCGGCGGTGTTCGACGTAGCAGTTGATCAGCTCTTTGAGGTTGAGGGTTTTGGGTTTGCCGCCGTCGATGACGAGCATGTTGACGGAGAAGGAGGTGGCGAGCTGGGTGTGTTTGTAGAGGTTGTTGATGACGACTTTGGGGTTGGCATCGCGCTTGAGTTCGATGACCAGGCGGGTGTTTTCGTCGGATTCGTTGCGGGTGCCGGAGATGTCAGGGATGACTTTGGTGTTGGCGAGTTCGGCGATTTTCTTTTCGAGTTCCTCGCGGTTGACGGCGTAGGGGATTTCGGTGATGACGAGCTGTTCTCGGCCGCCTTTGAGTTCTTCGGTGTGGATGCGGCCGCGGACTTTAACGGAGCCACGCCCGGTGGTGAGGTAGTTTTTGATGCCTTCGGTGCCGACGATGGTGCAGCCGGTGGGGAAGTCGGGGCCTTTGACGATTCTGAGGAGGTGGGAGAGGGAGATGTCGGGGTCGTCAATTTGGGCGCAGATGGCGGCGATGATTTCGGAGAGGTTGTGTGGGGGGAGGTTGGTGGCCATGCCAACGGCGATGCCGGTGCCGCCGTTGACTAGCAGGTTGGGGAAGGCGGCGGGGAAAACGACGGGTTCGGTGAGGCGCTCGTCGTAGTTGGGGACGAAATCGACGGTGTCCTGGTCCATGTCCTGCATGAGGGAGGTGCCGAGGGCGGTGAGGCGGGCCTCGGTGTATCGCATGGCGGCCGGGGGATCGCCTTCGACCGAGCCGAAGTTGCCCTGGGGATCAATGAGGGGATCGCGCATGGACCAGGGCTGGGCCATGTGGACGAGGGTGGGGTAGATGACGGCTTCGCCGTGGGGGTGATAGTTTCCGGAGGTGTCGCCGCAGATTTTGGCGCACTTCATGTGTTTGCGGCCGGGGAAGAGCGAGAGCTCGTACATGGCGTAGAGGATTCGGCGTTGGGAGGGTTTGAGGCCGTCGCGGACGTCGGGGAGGGCGCGGGAGATGATCACCGACATGGAGTAGTCGAGGAACGAGTTTTTGATTTCGTCGGCGACGTTGACGGGTTGGACGCGTTCGGTTTTGGAAAGTAGAGGATCGGTCATAGGAAAAGGTTGGAGTTGGTTTTGGGTTAAAGGGTGGGAATGCCGAGGCGTGCAGCGGCGGCCAGCATGCGTTGGTCGTTGGTGACGAGGGGGAAATCCTGGTGGAGGTCGCAGATGGCGAGATGGAGGGCGTCGAGGGCATGGAGGCCGACGGCGGGGTGGCAGAGGGAGATCATTTGTTGGGCTTTGGGGAAGACGGAGGGTTGGAAGTCGTGGAGGACGAGTTGACCGTCGAGGACCCACGACGTAAAGACGCTCCAGGCTGTTTTGCGGTTTTCGGGGCGGAGATGACCGCCGCGTTCCTGGCCGCAGAGGGCGGAGAAGACTTCGGTGAAGGCGAGATCGGATGAGTGGAGATCTTCACCTTCGACGAGGTTGGCGTAGTACTCGGTGTCGCCTTCCGGGACGAGGAGTTTGATGATGACGCTGGTGTCGAGGTACATCACCAGCCTCTGGCGTCCCGGTCAGCGCGAACGATCTCCGTGGCACTTGGCCCGGTGTTCATGGGCATGGCGCGGAGGTGTTCCCAATTGACCTTGAAGGGTTTGCTTTTGGGTTTGAAGGGGATGAGGCGTGCCTTGGGTTTGCCGCCGGCGGTGAGGACGACCTCTTCACCGGAAGCGACGAGGTCAAGCAGCCCGGAGAGATTGGCCTTGGCGACGCGAACGTTAAAGGCGCGACCGATGCCTGGGAGAAGGACGGCGGCTTCTTCGAGGCGGCTGCTGCGGAGTTCAGGCGGATCGTCTCCCGAAAGGGGTTTAGGAGTCATGGGACGAGAGTAGTTGCGTGTAGTCACATGTCAAGACGAATAAAGACCACCCGTGACTACACATCAAGATTTCGGACGTTGAGGGCGTTGTCTTCAATGAACTGGCGACGTGGCTCGACTTCTTCGCCCATGAGGCGGGTGAACATTTCCTCGGCTTCGATGGCGTCGCCGATGGTGACGCGGAGGAGGACGCGCTTGGTGGGGTCCATGGTGGTTTCGAAGAGTTCCTTGGCGTTCATTTCGCCGAGGCCTTTGAAGCGTTTGACTTGGACGCCGCGTTTTCCGATTTCGAGGACGGTGGCGAGGATTTCGGGGATGGAGAAGAGGGGTTTAACCTTTTGGTTTTCGCCTTCGCCTTCGAGGATTTCAAAGAGCGGTTTGTCCTGGGCGGAGTAGTGATCGATTTCGAGGCCTTTTTTGGCGAGGCGTCCGAGGAGTTCGAAGACGGATTTGGATTCGTGGAGTTCGACGTGTTGGAAGCGGCGGATGGGGCCTTTATCGGCTTTGGACGCAGGTTTGGTGGATTCGGTTTCCTCGGGTGAGTCGGTTTCAGTTTCGGTGGTGCCGAAGAGGTTGAAGTCGGGATTTTGGGTGGCGAAGTCGGCGAGTTCGGTTTCGCGGACGAAGTAGTGGACGGATTCTTTGTTGCCTTCCCGGACTTTGACGAGGTGACGGGGGAGTTCGTGGGTGACGGGATCGCG
>CALFVM010000159.1 GCA_937928665.1 uncultured Candidatus Methylacidiphilales bacterium | reverse complement strand
GTTTTGATTGAAACAATTTTTGGACAAACGCGAAGCTAGAGGGGCCCGGAGTTCGGGGAACAGGGCAAAGAAGGGGTGGACCGGGATGCAGGAATTAGGGAGCAGATGTCCGTGCCGAGATGAGATGGGAGAAAGGGGAGTTTGGCTCGGGTGTTGCGGACGTAGTCGGGTTTGTCCCCGGTGCGGTTGAGATGGGCCTGACGCTCGACGAGGCGGGCGAGGCCGAAATTGTTGATCTTAGCGTGAACCTTTCAGATAGAGCTCTAGGTGGCCACTATGAGGTTGGAGGGCTTGGGGGGCGTGGATAAGGTGTTGCCAGTGGGCGGAGTCTAGGGTGGCGGCGGTCTGGAATTCACGCTGGAAACGGTACCGCGCCCTGGACTGATCCAGGAGGTCAGATGGAGAACCTTGAGGGCAACGTCTTGGTCGAATCGGTCGTCGGGTGGGCGACAAGGAGGACGGGGCGACCAATCTTGTTTGCGATGGACGGTGGAGTGGCCGAGATGGAGGGGTGGAGGGTGCCGCCGGTGAAGGCATCTTGGCCGGGTCGGCGGGTGGGGATCATGGTGGTCCCGGGAGGGGGGGTAGGCCAGGGGAACGTTACCCATCGCATGAGCCGCATGAGGCCTTGGCAGGCGGCGAGCCGGACGGGGTCGTGCGGGGCAGGGGGTATTCGTAGATGTCGCCCTTGAAATTGCGCAGGATGAAACGGTCATCGGCTTCCGCAACGATATAGTCGGGGTTGAGCGGGATTTTTCCGCCTCCACCGGGACCATCGACGACGTATTGCGGGACGGCATAACCGGTGGTGTGGCCCCGGAGGCGGTCCATGATTTCCAGGCCTTCCCGGATGGAGGTGCGCAGGTGCGCGGAGCCTTCGATCAGGTCACACTGGTAGAGGTAGTAAGGCCGGACGCGGCAGAGGAGGAGTTTGTGGAACAGATCTTTGAGGGTTTCAGCGTTGTCGTTGACCCCGCGGAGAAGAACGGCCTGATTGCCCAGGGGGACGCCGGCGTCGGCCAAACGTTCGAGAGCATGACGAACCTCCGAGGTCAGCTCTTTGGGGTGGTTGGTGTGGATGCTCATCCAGACGGGATGATATTTCCGGATCATGGAGACAAACTCCGGGGTGATGCGCTGGGGCAGGAAGATGGGGACCCGGCTGCCGATGCGGATAAATTCGATGTGAGGGATGGCGCGGAGGCGGGCGAGGAGAGATTCGATTTTCCGATCGGAAAAGAGGAGGGGATCGCCACCGCTAAGAAGGACGTCGCGAATTTCTGTGTGGGTTTCGAGGTAGTGAAAAGCCTGGTCAAAGTCGGTCTCGAGTTCCTGTTCGCCCACGCCGCTAACCACGCGGCTGCGGGTGCAATAGCGGCAGTAGGAGGCGCAGCGGTCGGTGACGAGGAAGAGGACGCGATCTGGATAACGATGAACAAGGCCGGGCACGGGCATCGAGCCGTCCTCTCCGCAGGGGTCGGCCAACTCTTCGGGGGCGGTCTCCGTCTCCTCGATTCTGGGGATGACCTGACGACGGATGGGACAGGCTGGGCTGTGCGGGTCGATGAGAGAAAAGAAATGCGGGGTGATGGCGAGGGCGAGTTTGTTGCGGGAGAGAATGATCCCGGCCCGCTCCTCCGGGGTCAATTCAAGATGGCCTTCCAAGTCTTCAAGTCGGGTCAACCGGTGGCGGAGCTGCCACGACCAGTCGTTCCACTGTTCGTCCGGCACATTGCGCCACGGGCCCCGGTTTGCCGGAGAAAAAGTCTTCGCGCTCAAGGGTCGAATTAGATTCCGGCAGATTAAAAGGGGTTCTGCTGATGTCAACAGGAGGACTTGCCACGGAGCCAGATTCCGGCAGCTTGCGGGCATGACGCAGACTGTGCCGACACTCTATGTGAAAACCGGCTGTCCGTGGTGCGCGGAAGCCATCGACTTTCTGAATGAGCGGGGCATCGCCTACACCCCGGTCGTGGTGACGAACAATGCCGAGGCGATGGACGCGATGTTCAAGCTCTCCGGCCAAGCAAAGGCGCCGACGCTGGAATGGAATGGGGAGGTTTTGGCGGACTTTGGCGCGGAGGAATTGGAACAGTTTTTGGCAGCGAAGGGCGTGATTTGAGGGTGATGACGGCACAGGTTGCCCGGTTTGAGCGCACTGGCCCCCCACGAGAAGTGGTCCGGGTGGAAACGGTGGAGATCGGTCCGCCGGGACCGGGTCAGGTCGTTGTGGCAATGGAGGCGGCACCGATCAATCCGGCGGATCTGAATTACATCTCAGGAACCTATGGGGTCCGGCCACAGTTGCCGGCGGTGCCGGGATTAGAGGGGTGCGGACGGGTGGTTGAGGCGGGTCCCGGAGTCAAGCTGGCGGTTGGGGACCGGGTGCGGCTGCCTGAGGGGGAAGGAACGTGGCGGTCACATGCCGTGGTCGAGGCGGGAGGGTGCCTGCCTTTGCCGGGGGAGCTTGCCGCGGAGCAGGCGGCCATGATTTACGTGAACCCGCTGACGGCGTGGCGGATGTTGCATGACTTTGCCGATCTAAAGCCCGGAGATTGGGTGGTCCAGAATGCGGCCAACTCAGGGGTGGGCCGGTGCGTGGTTCAGTTGGCCAAGGCCCGTGGGCTGCGGACCCTTAATCTGGTGCGACGGGCAGAGCTGATTCCCGAGCTTCTGGCCATGGGTGCGGACCGGGTGGAGATCGACGGTCTGGAACTGCCGCGCAAATGGCAGGAGTCATGGGGCGACCGGCCGCCGAAGCTGGGGCTCAATGCGGTGGGTGGTGACAGCGCGTTACGGGTGGCCGGGCTGCTCGGGAGGGCCGGCACTCTGGTCACTTACGGAGCAATGTCGAAGCAGGCACTGAAAGTTCCGAACGGGCTTCTCATCTTTAATGACCTGCGGCTCCGTGGCTTTTGGCTGACGGCGTGGGCGAAGACGTCCGGCATGGAGACCGTGGCCGGGGCGTTGAGGGAAGTGGCACCCTTGGCGGCTTCGGGCGCATTGCAAGTGCCCGTGGCCGCCACGTATGGCCTTGAGGCGATTTCTGAAGCTCTGGCTCATGCCGAACAGGAAGCGCGCGGAGGAAAGATTTTGTTGCGGCTGGGTGGAGCGGGTTGAAACGAAACGGGAAAGGGTGAAGAGAGAGCGGGTGCGATGGGGTTGGTGGCGGACGCGCTGAGGAATGACCGGGCGGGTGAGGCTCCGTCCGAACCCTGACTTTCCTGATGGGTGCGGAAGAAGAGGGGTGTAGAATGGAAAAGAGGAGAGGGTTCAACCTTCAGTTTATGCTCTTCACGGTGAAAAAAGAGTGGGAAGCTGGGCCGGTGGGTGGTGAAGGGGAGAGTTTACCGTGAAGAGCGCGAAGAGCGTGAAGAAAAAGACCGAAGGAGGGGCTATTTTGAGTCGGGTGGAAGGCATGGGGCTCACGCGGAGGCTCTACTTTACAGGTGGAGCGATTCGGCTGGATTGCTTCTGGCACCGACCGGGAAGGGGAGTGCGGCGGAGGGTCAGGCGGGGTCGAGGAGGGGGATGATTTCTTCGATGTCGGCGAGTTGTTGTTCCCAGTAACGTTTGGTGCCGAAGAATTCGAACTTTCTTGGGAAGGCGGGATCAGCCCAGCGGCGGGAGATCCAGGCGGCGAAGTGAATGTAGCGGAGAGCGCGGAGGGGTTCGATGAGCCGGAGTTCGCGGGGGTCGAATTCGCGCATGGTCCGGTAGGCGTCGAGCAGGCGTTCACGGGCGGCGAGGGCGTCAGGATCGCGGCCGGGGGCGACGAGCCAGAGGTCCTGGATGGCGGGGCCATTGACCATGTCGTCGAAGTCGACCCAGAAGGGCCCGGTGTCGCTCCAGAGGAGGTTGCCGAGGTGGGCGTCGCCGTGGAGGCGGAGGGTGGGGGTTGCCTCGAACCAGGGGAAAGAGCGGTCGCAGATTTCTTCAACCGCATCGGCGTAGCGGGAGCTGATTTCGGCCGGGATGGCTTCGGTGTCGAGAAGGTAATCGAGGTTGTCCCAACCGTAGGTCTCAGGGTCGAGGGTGAGGCGGGCGGGTGCGGGACGGGCAGCGCCGACGTTGTGGAGCCGGGCGAGGAGGCGTCCGATGGCGTCGAGCTGAAAGGCGTTGAGTTCGTCAGGAGAGCGGCCGCCGATCTTGGGGAAAACGGCGAAGTGGATGCCAGTGGTTTCCATGGTGCCGAGGGTGGAATCACTCAGAAGGGGAAGGGGGGCGACGGTGGGAATCTCGGCGGAACAGAGGTCGGCAAGGAATTGATGTTCGTCTTGGATTTGGGCCGGGGTCCAGCGGCCGGGTCGGTAAAATTTGGCGACGCGGAAGTTTTCCGGGGCGGTGGGATGGGCAGGGGGGGTGCCGGGGGGCGGCTCGACCTCAACTTCGTAGACGCGGTTCTCCATGCTGTTGAGCTGGAGACAACGCCCGGTGGAGCGGAGGCCGGTGGCTTCGACGGCGTCGAGGATGAGGTCGGGGGTGAGCCCGTAAAAGAACCGGGTCTGTTTATCGCCCCAAGCCGATGGAGGAGTAAGCATGGGACGGGAGACGCGGATCAGTAGACGTCTTTGAGATAACGTTTTTCGGTTTTGGCGAGGGTGACGTTGACGTATTCGGTGGCGGCTTCCGGGGAAAGTCCGCCGTGTTCAGCGGCGATGTCGATGAGGGCCTGGTTAACGTCTTTGGCCATGCGCTTGGCGTCGCCGCAGACGTAGAAGACGGCACCTTCCTGGAGCCAGGCCCAGAGTTCTTTACCGGATTCCCGCATTCTATCCTGGACGTAGATTTTGTGGGCCTGATCGCGGGAGAAGGCGGTATCGAAACGGGTGAGGAGTCCGCGAGCGAGGTAGTCGTGCCATTCGTCTTCGTAGAGGAAGTCGGTGGCGCGACGCTGTTCGCCGAAGAAAAGCCAGTTCTTGCCCCGAGCTCCTTCGGCATCGCGCTGTTGGAGAAAGGCGCGGAAGGGGGCGATGCCGGTGCCGGGTCCGACCATGATGATGGGGGTGTCGGAATTGTCGGGGAGCTTGAAGTGTTTATTGGCCGACATGAAGACCGGAATGAGGTTCTGGTTGAGCGGGGCGTCGTCGGCGAGGTAACCGGAGCAGAGACCTTTCTTTCCTCGCCCGTGGGTGGTGTAGCGGACCACGGCGATGGTGAGGTGGACCTCGTTGCCTACCTTGGCGGGGCTGGAGGCGATGGAGTAAAGGCGAGGCACCGAGCGGCCGAGGCTGGCGAGGAGTTCTTCAACTGTGAAGGCTGCCTCGGGATACTCGATGAGAAGGTCGATGACATCGCGGGTGAAGATGTAGGCTTCCAGTTGCTCCTCATCGGCGCAAAGGGCGGCGAGGTGGTCTTTTTTGGAGCCGACAGGTAGTTTTTCAGCCACCGCTTTCACGAATTTTTTGCCGACGCGGTTGAGGGTGAAGTTTTTCAGGAGAGCCTCGGTCAGGGTGATGGAGGTTCCATGGGGACCGGCAACGGGAGCAGTGGGGTCGAGCCGGAGCCGTTCGATGATTTCACCAACGACGGGGGCTGGGTTTTGGGCGAAGACGCCGATGGAATAGCCAGGCTGGTAGGTGATACCGCTCGAGCCAAGATCGATGACGAAGTGCCGGGTCTCTTTTTCGGAGCCCTCTTTGGTGAGCGGATAGTTCTGGGTGAGGCGGGCAAGGAACGGGTTGTTTTTCGAGTAGGCTGGGGCAGGGGTAACGGTTGGATCACTCATGGGTGAGGAAAGGTAGAGGGCATGACGAAGGCTTCAACCCAAAAGAGGGGTGTTTGGGCAGGAAGGCGGGATGGACCTTGTTGTGGGAAGCGCGAGGGGTCAGGTTCGGGGTGTAACCTTGGTCGTGCGGAACTCGAAGGGCCACGGGTAGGAGCCGACGGCGCGAACGGTGACGAAGTCGCCCAGCCGAACGCGGCGGAGTTGTTCGTTGGAGACTTCGAAGATGCGGATGGAGCGGGTGGGAGAAACGACGGTGACCTGTTTTTTGGCTGAATCAATCGCGGTGACGTGGCCGTGAAAGTTGGAGGGATCGCGCAGACTTTCGGAGGCGTGGGCCGTGGTGAGGGTGACTGAAAGCACAAGGGCAAGACGAAGGAGGAGATGCTTCATTACTTTTGGGGCTATGCCAAGGGGGGAGGATGTCAAACGAGAAAATGAATGGAAGCTAAACGAGCAAGGAGCGGAGTTCGTTTTCATGAGAACGGATCCAAGCGTGGGTATCGGCAAGGATTTGTTCGAGGGAGCGGGTGGGACGCCAGCCGAACCGGTCGCTGACCTGGGTGCAATCGGCCAGGAAGATGCGGAGGTCGGCCGGGCGGGGCACGGGGTCAGGGTGAATGGCGACGGTGTTCCCGGTGATCCGGCGGCAGAGGTCGGTCAACTCCAGGAGGGATGCCGAAACGCCGAGCCCCCCGCCGATGTTGCCACGCCAGCCCTCCCAGGCGGGAAAATTTTGGATTTGCGCAGTCACGAGATCACCGAGGTCGTCAATGTGGAGGACGTCGCGGACCTGCTTGCC
>CALFVM010000158.1 GCA_937928665.1 uncultured Candidatus Methylacidiphilales bacterium | reverse complement strand
CACCCAGGAAATCGACATGGAGATATTTGTGCTGGCCCAGGAGGCAGAGCCCAAGATTCGTCTCGTTCTCCTCCGGGTGATGAGCGAAGAGGTTGCCGGTGCGGATACCGAACTCCGGGTGACTGCAGACCAGAAACCCGTGCTCAGCAGCGACGGTCGGCGTTGGATGGAGATTCGGGACACGGGCAGCGTTTATGCGGTTGGCTTTTTGGTCACTGTGGACCAGCTTGAAAAAATCTTTGCGGCCAAAACCCTCGAGTTTCGGCTTGGCCGCGTGAGACATGAGATAAGCCCGGAAGTTTGCACAATGCTGGATGAGGGCCTTGAACTGATCCCGGCACTTCGTGACTTCGGCACTGGAGAAAAAGACGGGAAGCCGACCGGCGAACTTCTCTGATGTTAGCGGGTCCGAACAATCACCGTGCCATTTGGCAGAATTTGCCGGGTCTCCAAAACCCGGCCATTGCGGTCAATGATTGTCTCATATCGCCCGCAGGGTGATCGCTGAATCCGCGGAACAACCCGACCAGACGGATCGCGAACCAGAATCGGAGCGCGTGGGTGGGTCGGCTGGGTTACCAGCGCAACGGTCCGTCCGCACCGGTCCGTGACTACCGTGGTCGGTGCCCGCGTTTGTCCGATGCGGACGACCTGGCCGGAAGGATTGTGCGCGACCACGGCACCACCCTGCCGGGCGTAAACCCGCTCGATCCCCCGGCCCGAGGGATCCCGAGGGATGCAGGTGGTTTGAGCGGAGGCGGAGATAATCATCCCGAGGGAGAGAGCGACGAGACACCCAAAGACATGCATAGCTCAAGGCTGCCCTTGTCTGGGTCAAAGGCAAGGGGTGGGTCCCCCGGCAATTTTCTTGTCATCACGGCAAGCCGCGTGCTTCTTTGGTTTACCATGTTGTCCGGCCGCTACGCCACGGAAGGTTTCTTCGACGAAATGTTTATGGCCGACGGCCAAGTCCGTCCCCACTATCGGCGTTTGATGGAGCGGTTTTCCAACCTAAGTGCCGAGGAGTTCCTCCAGAAAAAGCAGGCGGTCGACGCCAGTTTTCTCCGCTTGGGCATCACATTTACGGTTTACGGTGACGAAGAAGGGACCGAGCGGATTTTCCCATTCGACCTGATTCCGCGGATTATTCCAGACAAGGAGTGGCGTTTGATCGACGAGGGACTGACCCAGCGGATCATCGCGCTGAACATGTTTCTGCACGATATCTATCACGACCAGCGCATCATCAAGGAAGGGGTCATTCCCGCCCCCTACATTCTCTCGGCTAAACATTTCCGGCGGGAGTTCATGGGGTTCAACGTGCCCCGGGACATCTATATTCACATTTGTGGAACGGACCTCATTCGTGACGACAGCGGTCGTTATTTGGTGCTGGAGGACAACGGTCGTTGCCCATCGGGGGTCTCATACGTCTTGGAAAACAGAGTGGCGATGAAGCGGGCCTTCCCCAACTTCTTCGAGGCTGCTGGGGTTCGCCCGGTGGATTCGTATTCCTCGGACCTGCTCCAAACGCTTCGGCACATTGCACCCGGCGGCAAAGAAGATCCGACCGTCGTCCTCCTCACCCCCGGCGTTTACAACAGTGCTTATTTCGAGCATTGCTTTCTGGCCCGTCAGATGGGGATTGAGATTGTCGAGGGCCGGGACTTGGTCGTTCGAGATGCCAAGGTTTACATGCGGACCACACGTGGACTGGAACCAGTCGATGTCATTTACCGGCGGCTGGACGATGACTTCCTGGATCCCTCGGTCTTCCGGCGCGATTCGGTCCTCGGTGTGCCTGGCTTGATCAACGCCTACCGGGCGGGTCAAGTCAGCCTGGCCAACTCCATCGGAACAGGCGTGGCTGATGATAAGGTCATTTATTATTTTGTTCCAAAGATGATTAAGTTCTACCTCGGCCAGGACCCGATCATTCCCAACGTCGATACCTATCTCGCCTCGGAAGAAAAGGATCTGAAATATATTCTCGATCATCTGCCGGAACTTGTGGTTAAGGCCGCCAATGAATCCGGCGGCTACGGCATGCTCATCGGTCCGAAGGCTTCCCGGTCGGAAATTGCCGATTTCCGCAAGAAAATCGTGGCAGAACCCCGTAACTTCATCGCCCAACCCACCATTTCCCTCTCGCGTCACCCAACCCTGGTGGACGGGGTCAAGGCCGAGGGGCGGCATATCGACCTCCGCCCCTTCATCTTGCACGGAGACAAAGTCCGCATCATGCCTGGCGGTTTGACCCGGGTTGCCCTGAGAAAAGGTTCCCTGGTCGTGAACTCGTCCCAAGGTGGCGGGAGCAAAGACACCTGGGTCCTCTACGGAGACGAATAAATGCTGTCCCGCGTTGCTGACTCCCTGTTCTGGCTGAGCCGCTACATTGAGCGAGCCGAAAACACCGCCCGCATCGTCGATGTCAACCTTCAGATGCTGCTCGATTTCCAGCGAATGGATGATGAGAAGATCAAAGACCACTGGCAGTCCCTGATCAAAAGCGTTGATGAGGAGGAACTCTTCGACGCCTTGTATAAGAAGCCGACGAGCGAATCGGTCACGGAATTTCTCACCTTCCAGTCGGAAAATCCGGATTCGATCGTCTCGTCTCTCAGTCGTGCGCGGGAAAACGCCCGCATGGTTCGGGATCAGATTTCGACAGAGATGTGGGAAGAGCTTAACCGAATGTACCTTTTCGTCCGGTCCAAGCAGGCCCGGAAACAGTGGAAGTCAGACCCTTACGGCTTCTATAAACTTATTCGGGACGGTTCACACCTTTTCCAGGGATTGACCGATTCCGTCTACCCCCATGATGAGGGCTGGGAATTCATCCAGTTGGGACGCCATATTGAACGTGCGGACAAAACCTCCCGGATTCTCGATGTCAAATACCACATCCTCCTCCCCTCTGTTCGGGATGTCGGCGGAGCGGTCGATGTGGTTCAGTGGTCGGCAATTTTGCGTTCCTGCTCGGCCCAGGAGGCCTACCACCACGTTTACGTCAATTCCGTCGAGCCGTGGAAGGTGGCCGAGTTTCTGATTCTTTCCGAAGACTTTCCCCGTTCGATCCGTTTCTGTTGCCAGCGCGTGGACGCCTCGCTCCGGCGCATCTCCGGCACGCCGGAACACGAGTTCTCGAACGAAGCCGAAAAATGTTCCGGTCGCCTGCTCTCCAACCTCAATTACAGTTCCATGGATGATATTTTTGCCTCCGGCTTGCATGAATACCTCGACGGGATTCAACGCGACTTGAACCGGATTGGGTCGGCCATCTTCAAAACCTATTTCTTTTACCCGGCGACCGATCTCGAAAACGAAATCCGGACCCAGCAACACCAGCAGCAACAAACGCGTGACCACACCTCTCCGGCAACGTCCTGACCGGACCTTCCACGATTCCGCGCCTCATGAGGTTGTCCGTACTTCACCGAACGGTTTATACTTACCGCCAACCTGTGACCGATTCGGTCAATGAGGCGCGCTTGCGGCCGCTTGATCACCCATTTCAGGACTGTTTGACGTTTGACCTACGGACCGATCCTCCTTCCACCTTTTCGGCCTATCCCGATTTTTATCGGAACACCGTGCATGTTTTTGAAGTTGCCACGCCGCATCGCGCTCTGACGGTCGAGTCCAGATCCCTTGTGGAGACAAGGCCTCCTCCTCTCCCACCGGACAACCAGGACTTTCCGTTCGAACAATTGAAGAAGTCGGCCTGGGATCTGGCCTGCTACGAGTTCCTTCAATCAACTGAATTGGTATCCTGCGGGATTGCGGCTTGGCGTCTGGCCGTTGATCTCGTGCCCAAGCCGAGTGACGTCCAGGAAGCCGCCTTTGCTCTGATGCGCGGTACTTATCGCACATTCGAGTACTGTCCTCACTCGACTCAGGTCCACACCCACATGGATGAAGTCCTTCGGCTCCGGCGTGGTGTTTGTCAGGATTTCGCCCACGTCCTCATCGGGTTATCCCGCTCCCTTGGAATCCCCGCGCGTTACGTAAGCGGTTACCTTTTTACCCAGCCGGGCCCCGGAGCACTCCGGGGAACGGAAGCCTCGCACGCCTGGTGTGAAGTCCACCTGCCCGGTTGGGGCTGGCTTGGGTTGGATCCGACCAATAATCAGGTGGTGGATGAACGTTACATCCGGGTGGCTCTCGGCCGCGATTACCACGACGTGCCTCCCACCCGGGGGACTTACCGCGGACCTGAATCCAGAGAAATGAAGGTTGAGGTGGAAGTCCGGTCGGCTGCACCGGACCGGAATCAAAAGCCTATGGGGTAACGACCTCGGCGGCTGATCCGGGTCCCGCCGGGGGCTGGGTCTGGCGGATCTGAAACTCCGCAACAATCTGCCGGGCTCCGGTGCTGGTTTGGGCAAGATTGAGCACATCGCGGCTTAAGCCAACCATCGTCTCATTGATCAATCGGGCCTGGGGCAAAACGGTCTCCAACTGGGCGGAGAGACGGTGGATGGCACTGCGCTGTTCAAAGGTTGTCCGAAGCTGAAAACCATTGATCACGATCAGCACGAGCAGAACGGGGAGAAGCGGCCAAAAAGCGGAGTAAGCCGACGAAGAGGAATCAGTCATGGCGTGGAGGTTTGGTTAACGCGGAGATTATATTTCACGAGCAGATTGTTGAGGTCAGGCTCTTTCTCTGCGAGCTGCGCCACTCGCAGGGCGAGAGCCCGCAGGACCTGTTCAGACGCCTGTGCCTGCTGAACCTCCCGCTGTTCACTCAGCACTGCCTGTTGGAGCCGCCCCACGTCTTGGCTGAGAAAAAACTGAATAATGACCAACAAAACCAGGACACCGCTCAAGGCGTTCAGGGTCCAAAATTGCCATGCGCGCATTCAGGGTGGTTAGCCGACTCGGTTGACACGACAAGCAGAAAAAGGCGGCCTGCGCAGGCCGCCCAGCCAAGCCTACGGCCTGCCCATCTTTCGTTCCGGGATTCGGAACGCCCGACGGATTTCCGCCTCTTCAGCTTTCACCTCATCGGCGTCGAGAAAAATCTTCCGGGGCGACTGATCAAACTCAACCTTGTGAAACCCGCCAATCGGGTTGAGAACAGCGCGTCGGACATCGTCCAGCGACCGGACGTCCACCCCGTTGATTTTTGTCACCACCAAGTGCCCGAGCCCTTCTAATCCAAGCGTTCCGTTGCTCGGCAGCACCTGACCGAGGAACACAATCCGGCGCGGCTCGCCTTGGAAAAGTTCGCCCTGGAACTCGTCCAAATAGACCAGTTTCTGCGGGGCAGAGGTCCTCCAGTTCTGGCCCCACTGCTTTAAAAATTGGCGCGACAACTCTTGAAACACCAAGCCGCCCAGAAGCTCGTAGTCGGGTGCCTCGTCTGCGACAAACGGAGGGCTGACAAAATCCGAAGCCTTCTTCCCGGAAAGCGTTGCCTGAACTTCGGTCTGTTGCCCGTCCCGCCACAGGGTAACCGTCCGGATTTGGCCCACCTGGGCACCGCCGGAAAGCAAATGTTCAAGTTCGAGCTTCCCATACTCCGGATCTGTGTAGCTTCCGTCCTGATCAATCTCCCGACCGTCGATCGCCAGGATCACATCCCCGCGCCTGATTCCGGCGGCATCAGCCCAACTGCCCGCCGCCACATCGGTGACATAAACCCCCGTTTTTTCCTCGGGCAAAGCCGCATGCGCCCGCAATCCCGGGTCCCGCATCATCGCATATCTCAGGGCGATGTAAGGGAAAATGGGTTCGGGCAACGTGTCCATCCGTTGAAGAAAAGCCTCAATGATTGGCCCGGGAATGGCCTGGCCGCTCTGGGTTTTTGTGTCATACCTCGTAAGCAAGCCTGCCAAAGCACCATTGAACATCACAGGAACGACAAAGCTTGAGTCCCTGTACTGAAGCGAGACCGCCACCCGATAGGTCATGAGATAACTCGTTTCATCCGGGTAACCGTCCAGTGCCACCGTCGTGATGGTCCCGTCGGTCCGCACTAAAAGTCCGTTGTTTTCCAACTGCCAAATTTGGATT
>CALFVM010000157.1 GCA_937928665.1 uncultured Candidatus Methylacidiphilales bacterium | reverse complement strand
CTGCCGATTTTGGCCGCGGCCACGAAGTGCATAGGGCTGCGGGCCGAGGCGGTGAGGATTTTGGTGGGGAAGTCGTAGTTATCGTAGATATCGCGGATGTCCTCGATGAGGTCCATGCCGTCGACGGTGATATCGTCGAGGCGACCAACGAAGGGGCTGACGTAGGTGGCACCGGCCTTGGCGGCGAGGAGGGCCTGGGCGGGGCTGAAGCAGAGGGTGACGTTGGTTTTGATGCCGAGGCTGGTGAAGACGCGGGTGGCTTTGAGGCCTTCGGCGATGAGGGGAACTTTAACGACGATGTTTTTGTGCCAGGAGGCGATGTCTTTGCCTTCGGCGATCATTTCATCGGCAGTGAGACCGGTGACTTCGGCACTGATGGGGCCGTCGACGATGTCGCAGATTTCGAGGATGAGGTCTTTGAAGTTTTTCCCGCTTTTGGCGGCGAGGCTTGGGTTGGTGGTGACGCCGTCAACCAAGCCAAGGGATTGGGCTTCGCGGATTTCGTCGGTGTTTCCAGAGTCGATGAAGATTTGCATAGGTGTCGAGTGGGTTGGGGTTAGATGGAGTGGGTCGGGTCGGTTGTCCCGGACGTCCGTTAGGAACAAAGCTGGTCTCGCAGTGGTTTCAAGACTAATTCGGCGAGAGTTTCGAGGTCGGCTCCGGGAGGGCCTTCCAAGAGGAGGCGGATTTTTGGTTCGGTGCCGGAGTAACGGAGATAAACGCGCCCGCCTTGGCCGAGGCGGGCTTCGGTCTCGCGGATGGCGGCCTGAACTTCGGGAAGGTCGGCGAGGGGCGTTTTTCGCTTCACTTTGAGGCTGACGAGGAGTTGGGGAAACTTGACGAGGATCTTGCGGAGTTCTTTGAGAGGCTGGCGGGTGGTGGTGGCGACGTGGAGAACCTGGAGGGCGGTGAGGAGGCCGTCTCCGGTAGGCATGATGTCGCGGAAAAGAATGTGGCCGGATTGTTCTCCGCCGAGGACGGTGCCGGTGGCGGTCATTCGTTCGAGGACGTAGCGGTCGCCGACTTCGGCCCGGTCAAGCGCGACGCCAACGTGGCTGAGGCATTGGGCCAGACCGGCATTGCTCATGACGGTGGCCACGACGCGGTCGTTTGGGAGGTTGCCGGCTTTTTTCCGGGCGGTGCCGACGATGGCGAGGATGTCGTCTCCGTCGAGAGGGTGGCCGTCTTCGTCGATGAGAACGGCCCGGTCGGCGTCGCCATCGACGGCGAGGCCGATCCAGCGGGAGCCGCGGTCTTTGACGGTGTGTCGTAGTCCGACGGTGTCCTGGCTGCCGCAGCTTTCGTTGATGTTGGTTCCATTCGGAGCGCAGTGGATGGTGGCGACTTCGGCTCCGAAGCTCTGGAGGACCGACGGGGCACTGTGCCAGGCCGCGCCATTGGCACCATCGACAACGATACGCATGCCTCCGAGGGAAAAGTCATCAGGGAGGGAGCGGCTGAGGGCTTCGCGGTAGAGTCGCAAGGCCCATGGGGCGGCGTCCATGGAGCTGCTGAGGGGAAATGTCCAGCCAGGCGGGGAGGCGGAGAGTTCGGTGTCGATGAGGAGTTCCAGTTCGGCCTCGGTGGAGTCGGGGAGTTTGGCGCCGTCGGGTCCGAAGAATTTGATTCCGTTGTCGGGGTAGGGATTATGGGAGGCACTGATCATGACGCCCGCAGAGGCACTCCGGGCCAGGACGGCGACGGAGACAGCGGCGGTGGGGAGGACCCCGATCAAGTCAACGGCGGTGCCGGCCTGGTCGAGTCCGGAGGCAAGGGCTTGTTCAAGGAGGGTGCCGGAGGCGCGGGTGTCGCGACCGACGATGACGGCGGCATTCGAGGAGCGGCGCACTAGCCAGCGGCCGAGGGCGGCTCCTGCGGCGTAGGCAAAGGCCGGGGTCATCGGCTCGGTGCCGAAAACGCCGCGGATACCGTCGGTTCCGAAATAGCGTCGTGTTAATCCCATGAAAACTTCCGGGTAGTTAGCAGACCCGGACGCGGGCGATTTGGCAAGCCGGACGTTCCCGAGCTAACGGGCGGGGCGTTGGGCGGCGACCTCGGCGGGTTGGACGGGGTGGGTGACGTTGCCGAAGCGGAAGCGGACATAGGTGGCGACATCGGCGACTTCTTCATCGGTCAGATAATCGAGGGCGGGCATGATACCTCCGAGCTTTTTACCGCTGACGATGGATTCGTGTTGCTGGCCGTAGAGGATGTTGCGGATGGTGGCGGAGGGTTGTCCGCGGATTTTGGCGGAGCCGAAGAGGGGCGGGTTCAGGGCGTCGCCCCGGCCATCGGTATGGCACTGGATGCAGTGGAGGGAATAGAGAACTTCGCCCCGGGCGAGTTGATCGGAGGAGGCAAGTTCGGGGCGGGCGCAGGCGACCAGCGAAAGTGCGGTTGCCAGAATGAGAAAAAGGGTCCACCTATTCACCCGATGAGCATGTCATATTATCGGTTGGGCCGACAAGGCGTGAGCGGCATGGGATTTTTGTTTGTGGTGGTCGTGTGGGGGTTGGTGAAGGCTGAAGCTGAGGTGGTGACCTCGGAGAAGCATGCCTTTACGGTGGAAACGTTGGCGGAAGGGCTGCGGGTTCCGTGGGGTTTGGTCAAGTTACCGGATGGAACGTTTTTGGTGACGGAGCGACCGGGGACCTTGCAGCGGATCGGTCCGGATGGAGTGCAGGAGATTGGCGGGGTGCCGGAGGTGCTGGCGCGGGGACAGGGAGGATTAATGGATATTGAGCTGCATCCGGATTATGAGCGGAATGGCTGGATTTACCTGGCCTACAGCAAACCGTTGCCGGGGGGCGGGTTGACGGCGATTTCGCGTGCCCGACTCAACGGGGATAGGTTGGTCGATCACGAGGTGGTATTTGATCCGCCGGCAGATCAAGCGACGGGGGGAGGGAACCATTGGGGGTGCCGGATGGAGTTGGACGGAAAAGGGTATCTCTATTTCACGATCGGGGATCGGGGAACGGCAACAAACTCGGATAACCTGGCGCAGAATTTGGGGCATGTGGCGGGGAAAGTGCACCGAATTTTTGATGATGGCCGGGTGCCGGAGGACAATCCGTTTGTGGGGCGGGAAGGGGCGTGGCCAACGGTCTGGGCGTGGGGCAGCCGCAATGCGCAGGGATTGAAGATTCGTCCGGGAAACGGCCAGCTTTGGGCGGTTGAGCACGGACCGAAAGGGGGCGATGAGTTGAATTTAATCCGGCCCGGATTGAACTACGGGTGGCCGGTGGTGAGTTTTGGGGTGAATTACGACGGGAGTTCTTTCACGGATAAAACGGAAGCGCCAGGTCTGGAATCGCCGGTGATTCATTGGACGCCATCCATCGCGGTGGGGGGCCTGGACTTTTATCGGGGCGACAAGTTTCCGGGTTGGGCGGG
>CALFVM010000156.1 GCA_937928665.1 uncultured Candidatus Methylacidiphilales bacterium | reverse complement strand
GAGGGGGCGGGGTTGCTTCCGTTGAGGCGTTTTGGCCGGGCTGACGTGAGGGTGACGGCCTTGTGTGTGGGGGGAGGGCACGTGGGCTCGGCGATGGATGACCGGGGGGCGGCGATGTTTTTGGAGCGGGCTTTGGAGGTGGGGTGCCGTTTTTTTGATACGGCGGAGAGTTACAGTGGAGGGGAGAGTGAGCGACGGTTTGGGCGGTATTTGCTGGGGGCGCGGCGGGAGGAGATTTTTTTGATGACGAAGACGCGGGCGATGGACCGTGGGACGGCGGAGCGACATTTGGCGGAGTCCCTGGAGCGGATGCGGACGGATTATTTGGATTTGTGGCAGATGCACGACATTACGTCGGCGGGGGATGTGGACCGGCGGATTGAGAACGGGGTGCTGGAGGTGATGCTGGAGGCGAAGAGGTCGGGGAAGGTGCGGTATCTTGGGTTCACGGGGCACACGCGGCCATCGGCGCATCTGCACATGCTGGAGCGGCTGAGGGGGCTTGGAGTGGAGCTGGATGCGACGCAAATGCCGGTGAACATTGTAGATCCGCATTATGAGAGTTTTGTGATGGGGTTGATGAGTCCATTGGTGGAGCGGGGATATGCGATTCTGGCGATGAAGACGTTGGTGTATGGGCAATTGGTCGGGCAACGGACGAGTTGGCGTCGGGACCGGCACGCGGAAGATTTGGGGGCGGTGGGAACGGAAGTGACGCTGGCAGAGGCACTGGGGTTTGTGTGGTCGTTGCCGGTTTGTTCGTTGGTTAGCGGGATGACAAATGTGCGGGAGCTGGAGGAGAATGCGGGGTTGTGCCGGGAGTTTCCGAAGTTGGATGAGGCGGCGCGGGAGCGGATTGTGGCGCGGGTGGGGCGGTATGCCGGGCCGCAGATGGAGTTTTACAAGGCGATTTGACAGGGGGATGGGGAGGCTCATGCTGGTGTCTATGGCCGGAACGATTGATTTTGGTGCGGGGGTGGAGGAGCGACTGAAGCATTTGGAGAAAGAGCCTGATGTAGGGGCGGCGGCGTTTATTGCGCCGGGTTCAATGATTGTGGGGGATGTGGTGCTGGGGCGGGACAGCAGTGTGTTTTACGGGGCGGTGCTGCGGGGTGATATTGATGAAATCCGGATTGGAGATGGGACGAATGTTCAGGATGGGGCGATTGTGCATTTAGGAGATGACGCCCCGGCGTTGGTGGGGGCGTATTGCACGATTGGGCACGGGGCGATTGTGCATGGGTGCCGGATTGGGGATGAGACGCTGATTGGGATGGGGGCGATTGTGTTGGACCATGCGGAGGTGGGGGCACGGTGTGTGATCGGGGCGAACAGTCTGGTGCCGAAGGGGATGAAGATCCCGGACGGTTCGATGGTTTATGGAAGCCCGGCGAAGGTGGTGCGGACGTTATCGGAGGAGGAGCAGGGGGGGCTGCGGACGTGGGCGGAGAAGTATGTGGTGGTGGCGAAAGCTCACGCCGCGAGGATGACGTCGAGGAAAGGCTGAAGGTCGGAGAGGTCGGGGAAGATGGCGTCGGCTCCGGTTTGGCGGAGGTCACCGATGGTGAAGCCGCCGGTGGCAACGGCGATGGTTCTGGCTCCGATGGAGCGGCCACAATCGACGTCGTGCGGGGTGTCGCCGATGACGATGAGTTGGTTGGGGGCGAGGTTGGGACCGAAACGTTGGCGGGCGAGGTGGAGGGCATGGGCCCCGAGGTCGGGCCGATGGCGGGAGTGGTCGGCGAAGGCTCCGAAGGTGAAGTGGTGCCAGAGGTTGTAGTGTTGGAGTTTGAGTTGGGCACCACGCTCCATGTTTCCGGTGAGGAGGGCGTTGTGGATTCCATTCTGGGCCTCGATGGCGTTTAGGGCGGTGGTGATGCCGGGGTAGATGTGGCCCTGACGCTGGGGGAGTTGGAGGGCGAGTTCGGTGAGGTAGGCGTTGACAAAGGAGCGTTCGGTGTCGTCGTTGACGGGAAGCTGGTGTTTAGCGAGGAGATTGCGCGCGATCTGGCGGTCGGTGCGGCCTTTGTAATCGACGTCGTGGAGGGAAGTTTCGATGCCGAAGAGGAAAGCCATGGCGTTGACGAGGGCGATTTCTCCGGCGTGGCCGGTGTGGACGAGGGTGCCGTCGATGTCCCAAAGGATGACGCGGGTCATTCGGGGTGGTTCATGCCCATGATGCTGTAGCCGCCATCGACGTAGAGGGTTTGCCCGGTGATGGAGGCGGCGGCGTCACTGGCGAGGAAGACGCCGGCTGCGCCGAGTTCGGCAAGGGTAACGTTGCGGCCGGTGGGGGAATTTTTTTCGTAGTGATTGAGCATTTTGGTGAAGCCGGAGATGCCGCGGGCGGCGAGGGTGTTGACGGGGCCGGCACTGATGGCGTTGACGCGGATTTTCTGGCGGCCAAGGTCGGCGGCGAGGTAGCGAACAGAGGCTTCAAGGGCGGCTTTGGCGACACCCATGACGTTGTAGTGGGGAACGACTTTCTCGGCACCGTAATAGCTCATGGTGACGATGCTGCCGCCGTGAGGCATGAGGGGAACGGCTTTGCGGGTGACGCCGACGAGGGAGTAGGCACTGATGTCGTGGGCCATGCGGAAGGCTTCGCGGGAGGTGTCGATGAAGCGGCCTTCGAGGGCTTCTTTAGGGGCGAAGGCGACGCTGTGGAGGAGGAGGTCGACGGTGGAGGTTTTGGATTGAACGAAGTCGAAGAAGCTGTCGATTTCGGCATCGCTGGAGACGTCGCAGGGGTGGAGCATGGTATCGGGGCCGAAGGTGGCGGCGAGTTCTTCGACGTTGTCTTTAATTCGTTCACCCTGGTAGTTGAAGATGAGTTTGGCTCCGGCCTCGGCCCAGGCTTGGGCGATACCCCAGGCGATGCTGCGGCGGTTGGCGACGCCGAAAACGATTCCGGTTTTTCCTGCGAGGATGGGATAGCTCATGGGGGAGGAAGGTGCCAAAGGTGACGGAGGGCTGTCACGCGAAAAGGGTATGTTGCTGGGCTTGCGGAGAGGGCGGGGAGTGGGGTTATAGTCCGGGGTGACGATGTCGAGACGAGATGAGAGCGGGGAGGGGTTGGCAGGGTTGGCGGGGAAGGTGCGGGGGTTGCGGGTGTTGGTGGCAGGGGATGTGATGCTGGATCGATTTGTGCGGGGTAAGGTTTCGCGGATTTCACCGGAGGCGCCGGTGCCGGTGGTGATGGTGACGGAGGAGGAGGCGTTTCCGGGGGGGGCGGCCAATGTGGCGCGGAATTTGGCGGCGTGCGGGGTGAAAGTGGAGCTGTGTGGTTGGGTGGGAGCGGACGGGGCGGGGCGGGAGTTGAAACGGCTTTTGGCGCGGGAAAAGATTGGGACAGCAGCGGTGGCGGTGCATCCAGGGATGCCGACGGTGGTGAAGACGCGGGTGGTGGCGCGGGGGCAGCAGTTGGTGAGGGTGGACCGGGAACGGCGGCCATTACCGGATGAGGAGGCGACTAAGCGGGTGGAGGCGAGTTTAGCGCGGTTGATTCCGACGGTGGATGCGGTGATTTTGGAGGATTATGGAAAAGGTTTTCTAACCCAAAGGATGGCGGACCGGATTTTGGCATTGGCGAGGGAGGCGGGGGTGCCGGTGACGGTGGATCCAAATCCGAATAATCCGCTGATGTGGCGGGGGGCGACGGCGATCAAGCCGAATCGGGCGGAGGCGTATCATGTGGCGGGATTCCCGGACGATGAATCAGACGAGACGCTGGCGGGGGTGGCCGCGCGGCTGCGCTCGTTGTGGAAGGTACCGCTGTTACTCATCACACTGGGAGAGCGGGGGATGGTGTTGTTCGAGCGGGAGAAGAGGCCGTATTATTCGCCGACAAAGGCGCGGGAGGTGTTCGATGTGTCGGGAGCGGGCGACACGTCGATTGCCTTTTTTACCGTGGCACTGGCGGCAGGTTGTCGGCCTTCGGTGGCGGTGGAAATTGCCAATCACGCGGCGGGGGTGGTGGTGGGGAAGTTAGGAACGGCAACGGTGTCGCCGGAGGAGTTCCGGAAGATTCTGTGCGAAGTTGGGGAGGGCCGGTGAGATGATTGTTCCGGTGGAGGAGTTATGGGGGCGGTTGAATGAGACGGCGGAGTTGGTGCTGCCGTCGCCGTGGCCCGGGGTGGGTTCGGGCGTGGTGGCCGGACTGGCGTTTTTTGTGCTGGCGATGGGTCTGACCAAGTT
>CALFVM010000155.1 GCA_937928665.1 uncultured Candidatus Methylacidiphilales bacterium | reverse complement strand
GGAAGCCGGTTCGGCGGGGGCACTCATCGCGGCGGCGACCCGGCGGATTTACATGGCGCCGGGCGGTGTCATCGGCGCGGCGACCCCGGTAATGATGTCCCAGGGTGGCGGCGTGATTGAGCTGCCGGAAAAGTTTCTTTCCTACTACTCAGCCAAGGCCAGGTCGGCTGCGGAAATGAACGGTCATTTCCCGGAAGTGTTTGAAGCCATGGTCCGCAAAGACAGTGGCCTCGAGTTGTTCGGCGAAGTGATCGTCAAGCCGGGTAACATCCTCACCTTCACGGCAGAGCAGGCGATCCGCAAAGTCGGAAACCCGCCCCGTCCGATCCTCGCCCACGGCATCGCGGCCTCTCTGGATGAGTTGGTCACGAAAGTCGCCGGGCCTAACGCCGTCGTAATCCGAGCCGAACGGTCGGCGGTGGAGCACATTGCCTTTTTTCTGGTCACCATCACGCCGGGGTTGCTGGCGATTGCGTTTCTCTGCGGCTATCTCGAGTTTCAGTCTCCCGGTTTCGGCGTTCTTGGAGCAGTTGCCGCTATCTGTTTGTTGCTGGCCTTCGGCGGCCATTTCATCGGCGGGTTGACCGGACACGAATCGCTTCTTCTGATCGGACTCGGCTTGGTGCTATTGGCTGTGGAGTTGTTCATTTTCCCCGGTGCCCTGGTGCCCGGCCTGATCGGAGTGGTCCTTATTCTGGTCGGTCTCTTGTGGATGATCACCGAACCCGGAATCACCCCGCCTCAGGTTCCTGACGCCCCGGCCCCGGTTTTCCCCATGCCGGTCCTGCCTACTGGCCAGGCCATTGCCGATGCCATGACCAAACTTTCCATTTCCATGGCACTGGCTTTGGTCGGGATTTTCCTAGCCTACCGGTTCCTTCCCAAACTGCCGTTGGGCTCCAGCCTCGTGCTGGCCGAAACCGTGCCCTCGCCTGGCGACGGTGCGGCTGCACTTGAACTGAAGTTGCGGCCCGGAACCCTTGGCTCCGCCCTATCGCCCCTGCGACCCTCCGGAACGGCTGTGTTCCAAGGTGCACCGGTGGACGTCCTGACAGAGGGTGAGTTCATCGACCGCGGTGATCCGATCGAGGTTCTACGGGTGGAGGGAGTGAAAGTGATCGTGAGAAAGGCCAGGGCGGCATGACCGAGATCATTACCTTCCTCATTGCCGGCATCGTTTTGCTTGTCGTGGAAATCTTCCTGCCGGGGATGATCGCGGGAATCCTCGGAGGCATCTGCCTTTTGGTCGCCGTTGTTCTCACCTTCACCACCTTTGGTCCGGAGGAGGGCTTCATTCTGCTTTTTGCCGAACTGGTTTTCGCCGTCATTCTGTTCTCCCTTTGGCTCAAGTTTTTCCCAAAAAGCCGCGTGGGCCGGGCCTTCTCGATTGACCTGCCCGGGGTCACACCCGCCATGCCGTCCCCGGGCGATCTAGCGGGCGCCACCGGACGGGCGTTAACGGTCCTGCGGCCCTCGGGTGCGGCTCTGATCAACGGGCACCGGGTCGATGTCACCACGGAAGGGACCTTGATTGAAGCGGGGGCGGATATAAAAGTTGCGAAAGTCGAGGGTGCCCGCATTATTGTGCGGCGTCTTTAAACCGTCCGTTCCGCTGGCTCTTTCCGGTGAGGGCAGACCAAGGACCGGGCAAATATTGGGAGAATCTTATGTGGATCGCATGGATCATTGTCGGGATCATCGCACTTGTTGCGCTGGTCGTTATCCTGAACTTTCTCGGGCTTTGGGTTCGAGCGTTCACCGCCGGTGCCCCGGTTTCCTTTCCTGAGCTGATCGGGATGCGCCTCCGCGGGATTCCCGGCTCTCTCATCGTCAACGGTCGGATCACTGCGGTCCGGGCCGGGCTGCCGGTAACAACCAAACAGTTGGAAACCCACTTTTTGGCTGGTGGCAACGTCGAGCAGGTCATCCGGGCACTGATCGCTGCGGATAAAGCCCGGCTCAATCTGAACTTCGACCAGGCTTGCGCTATCGACCTCGCCACCACCGGCTCCGGCAAAACCGTTTACGAAGCCGTCCGGACCTCAGTCAATCCCAAGGTCATTGATTGTCCGAACCCGGCCTCCGGCAAGGTCACCATCGACGCTGTCGCAAAAGACGGGATCGGCGTTCGGGCCCGCGCCCGCGTGACGGTCCGCACCAATCTCGAACGCTTCGTCGGCGGCGCCACTGAGGAAACCATCATCGCCCGCGTCGGGGAAGGCATTGTCACCACCATCGGCTCGGCCGAAACCTACAAACACGTCCTCGAGAATCCCGACCGAATTTCCAAAAACGTTCTCGAACGAGGCCTCGATTCCGGCACCGCTTTTGAAATCCTTTCCATCGATATCGCCGATGTCGATATCGGGGAGAACATCGGTGCAAAACTTCAGGCAGAACAGGCTGAAGCCGACAAGCGGGTGGCTCAGGCCAAAGCCGAAGTCCGCCGTGCGGCCGCTGTTGCGACCGAGGCGGAAATGCGCGCTCGGGTCGAAGAAATGCGGGCCAAATTGGTCGAAGCCGAAGCCGAAGTTCCGCTGGCCATGGCAGATGCCTTCCGGAAGGGGAATATGGGTGTGCTGGATTACCTGCGCATGCAGAACATCACGGCTGACACCTCCATGCGGTCTTCCATTGCCAAGGACACCAAGCCCGGCGAATCCCAGAACTGATCCCCGACCTGCCTGCCTCTGGTCCACTCATGACGCCGAATCTCGACCTGAGTGACTTTCTGGTCCCGTTGATTTTCATCGGCGTGGCCATTTATCAAGTCCTTACCCGCGCCCGGCGCAAGCCGGACGAGGAGGGTCCGG
>CALFVM010000154.1 GCA_937928665.1 uncultured Candidatus Methylacidiphilales bacterium | reverse complement strand
GGGAAAACCGGCCGACATCCTGCCAGGAGGGGGCGTCGAGGCCGGGGAGGACGGCGGTGGGGGGAAGGGGGGTGGGCTCGACGACCCAGCTTTGCGGAATAATCTGGCGGAGATCGCGGAAATAACGGTCGCCAAGTTCTCTGCGCCAGACATCGCGAAGGGCGGGCATCCAGAAGAGGGCGAGCCAGAGTTTTTCTTCAAGCTGGGGTTTGAGGGGAGGGGTGAGGGGATGGGCGGGATCGATCTTGTGCCGGAGTGAGGGAACGGCCTCCCATTCAAAGGATTCGAAAAAGCGGTAGGCCGGGGCGGACCAGTCGGCGACGGTTTCGATTCGGACGATCCGGTCGGGGCCGAGGAGCCATTCCCATTCAGGGCGGTAGGGTTCGGATTCCTCCGCCAGAACCACGGAGCCTGCGGGCAGAAGCCGGTGGAAAGCATCGCGGATTCCGGTGGGGCCGCCAATGACCTCGTCACCGAGGGCAAAATAGGTTTCCTGAAGCCAGGCGGTCAGGCCGATTCCGCCGGGGATCGAGTCGATTTCTGCAAGGGCCCAGCCGTGGTCGGTCAGGATGAGGTCGGGCCGGATGACGCGGGGGAGGGCTCCGGCGAGGGGGCGGGCGCGGGCAAAGGCGATGAGGTCGGCGGGTTTACCGGCATCGAGCCACTCGGCGATCCAGGCCGGAGCGCGCCCCCGAACGCTTTGGCGATAGAGGAGGTCACAGGCTTTCTGGAATTGAAGGAGGCGGCGACCGAGGCCTTCGAGCTGGCGGAGAGCAGCCGGGGGGAGGGAGAAAGCGTGGGGGGTAAGGCGGAAGGTGGTGCCAGCATGGAGGCCGTGGGGGGGCAGGGCGGCCCGGAGGTGGCGGATCCGGTCAACGGCGTCCATGGGGCGTCGGGCCGGGAGCCTAGAAGAACATTTTGATGAAAGCCTTGGCGCGGAGGCTGTCGAGCCACTGTTGCTGGAGCTTTTCTTTTTCTTCAAGAAGAAGGGTGTCTTCGATCTGGTCACGCACATCGGCGAGGGAAACAACGGAGGAGCGGCGCACGTCTTCGACCATCAGGATGTAGAAGCCCTCGTCGAGTTCCACGATATCGCTGATCTCGCCGGGGCGCATGCGGAAGACCTCGTCGGAAATTTCCTTGCGCAGGGCGGCCTCGGAGACCCAGCCCATGTCGCCGCCGGCGGAGCGTTGGGGGGCTTCGGAGTAGGATTGGGCGAGGTTGGCAAAATCGGAGCCGGTTTGAACTTTTTGGAGGATTTCTTCCATTTGGACCCGATTGGGATCGAACTCTTCCTCGGTGCCGTCGGCCCGAGTCCGGGATTCGAGGAAGATACTGCGGCGCATAAAGATGGCGCGAACTTTGGCCTGTTTAGGGACGGCGAATTGGCGGATGTTGTCTTGGTAATATTGTTCGATTTTGTAGGGGGAAACGATGACGGCAGAGCTAACGTTCCGGTTACGCATGGCACCGACGATGAGTTGGTTGCGAACGTCTTCGCGGAAGTTGGCCATGGAGATGCCACGCTCCTGCAGGGTGCGGATGAAGAGGGAGCGGTCTCCGTCGTATTGGGAGCGGATGATGCCCTGGATGCGTTCTTCAACGATGTTGTCGGGGATGAAAAAGCCCTTGGATTTGAAGTCTTGGATGATGAGTTCGCGCTCGATGAGTGCTTTGAGAGCGGAAAGGCGGGCTTCCTTGATTTTTTCAACCAGCTCAACGCCTTCGTAGATCTCCCGGTATTGTCGTTCCGTAGGTTCGACTTCACGCCGAACTTCGGAAAAGGTAATCACGTTGTCGTTCACCACGGCGGCGATGCCGTCAACGACGGATTGGGACCACGCGGGGAGAACGCAACTTAAACAGAGGGCGATGACCCCCGTGTTGCGAGTGAACGTATCCATTTCTCTACCTCTCGCAACCTAGGTTTGGCTCCCCGGGTGGTCAAGCGGGGAAACTTTGCGCCGATCATGAGGAAATCACCGGAACGGGTGATCATGAGTTTGTCGTCTTTGGTTTCGATTTTGGTCACGCCGGGGGTTGATGCGGCCACAAGTCGGACCCGGTGATAGGCGAGGAGGAGTTCGACGGGATCGGGCCAGCGACCGTAGAGATCTTTCCACTTTTTCCGGAGAGCTTCCCAGTCGGAGAGGGAGTTGAGTTCTGCGAGATCGCGGTAGGCGGCGATCCGCCAGGCGGTCTCGGCCATGTATTCGGGGGGAATGAAGGCGGGCTCGGCTTCGCCGGCCGGTTGATCGGATCGAGTGGTGAGAAAGTCGAAGGCGAGGTGGACTTCGGGGAGATCGGGAGGGGTTTCGCCTTTGAGGGAGGCGACGGCTTTCTTTAGAAGTCGGCAGTAAAGATCAAAGCCGATGGCGGCGATGTGGCCGCTTTGAGCAGTGCCGAGGAGGTTACCGGCACCGCGGATTTCGAGGTCGCGCATGGCGATTTTGTAACCGGAACCGAGAGCCTGGTATTCACGAATGGCCCGGACGCGCTTCCCGGCATCGCCGGAGGCGAGGTCGCGGGGGAGCAGAAGGAGGGCGTAGGCCCGGTTCTGGGCGCGGCCGACGCGGCCGCGGAGCTGGTAGAGGTCGGCCAGGCCGAAGCGGTCGGCGCGATCAATAATGATGGTGTTGGCGTTGGGGATGTCGACGCCGCTTTCGATGATGGTGGTGGCGACGAGGATGTCGGTTTGGCCATCGACCATGCGGGTCATGACTTCTTCGAGTTCCCGCTCGTCCATCTGTCCGTGGCCGATTTCGATGCGGGCTTTGGGCGCAATGAGCTTGAGCATGGCGGCAACGCGATCGATAGAGCCGATCCGGTTGTGGAGGTAATAAACCTGGCCACCGCGGGCGAGTTCGCGGTGGACATAGGTGCGGATGAGGCGCTCATCGTAGGGAGCGACCTGGGTTTCGACGGGCAGGCGATCTTTGGGCGGGGTGTCGATCGTGCTCATGTCACGGGCACCGACAAGGGAGAGGTAGAGAGTGCGGGGAATGGGGGTAGCGGAGAGGGTCAGAACATCGACGGTTTTGAACCGTTCTTTGAATCGCTCTTTTTGTTTGACCCCGAAGCGTTGTTCCTCGTCGATGATGACGAGTCCGAGGTTTTTGAAGTGAACATCCCGGCTGATGAGGCGGTGGGTGCCAACAGCGATGTCAACAGAGCCATCGGCCAGGCCTGACAAGGTGACGGCCTGTTGGGAGGGGGTGCGGAGGCGGCTGAGGACACCGATGGTGACGGGGTAATCGGCCATGCGCTCGGCCAGGGTGCGGGCGTGGTGGGAAGCGAGGACAGTTGTGGGGGCGAGAAAGGCGACCTGGTAACCGGACTGGACAGCTTTGAAAGCGGCGCGGATGGCGACTTCCGTTTTGCCGAAACCGACATCGCCGCAGATGAGCCGGTCCATAGGGCGCGGACTTTCCATGTCGTTTTTGACTTCGGCAATCGCTTGGAGTTGGTCGGAAGTGGGCGGGTGAACGAAGGAATCTTCGAACTCGCGTTGCCAGGGTGAATCGGGAGCCATGGGGGTTCCGGGCAGGGTGGCACGTTCAGCCTGGAGACGAAGGAGCTGGGCCGCGTAATCGAAGACGGCGCGTTCTGCCTGGGCTTTGGTCCGTTCCCAGCGGGAGCCGCCGATGGTGTCGAGGGGGGGATGGCGTTTGCCGGCACCGACATAGCGGGAAACGAGAAAGGCTTGTTCAAGAGGGACAAAGAGACGTGCTCCGCCGGCGAAGATAAGGACGAGGACCTGCCGGTCCTGGCCGGCATCGGGCACCGATTGCAGGCCGCCGTAGAGGGCGATGCCATGATCGGCGTGGACGACGTAATCGCCTTCGGCCAGGTCGCTGAAGTCGATGGCCTGAACGCGGCGCCGTTCTTCCTCAGCGCGGGCGCGGCGGCGGGTGACGCGGAGGGTTTGGTAACGGGAAAAGATTTCGGCGTCGGTGAGAACGGCGAGGCGTGCGCGTGGCCAGGCGAAACCCTGGAGAAGGGGACCGAGGGGGAGGTTGAGCCCAGGGGAGTCGGGATTGATGCCAAGTTCGGCCAACCATTGGCGGAGCCGCTCGTGTTCGCCCTCGTTGTTGCAGGTGACGGCAACGCGCCAGCCGTCGTTGAGCCAGTCCCGGAGGTGTTCCCGGAGACGGCGTCGGCGATTTTCCTGGAGGAGAGGGTCCTGGGGGGTGCCGTGGAGAAACGTGTGGGGGAGAAATTCGTCTTCAACGCCGCCGTTCCCGTCATTGGCATGAAGCCAGGCGGCCTGGTTGCCGACGGCGTTCTTCAAAAGGGGCCAGTCTGCAGGGGTCTCCGGCTGACCGATGAAGATCTCGGCCGTCTCGAGGAGATGGGTGGAGCGCTGGGTCTCCGGGTCGAAAGCCCGGATGGATTCGATTTGATCGCCGAACCATTCGATTCGCACCGGCTCGGTAGCCTGCCAGGGGAAGATATCGACGATTCCGCCGCGTCGGCTGAACTGGCCGCGGTGGACGACGATCCCTTCGCGGAGGTAGCCGGCCTGGTCGAGTTGGGCGAGGCAGGCGTCCGGAGCGCAGCTCTCGCCGGGTCTGAACACGCGGAGGGCGGCTTGGATGGAGGCCGGACTGGGAACGGTTTGGTCGAGGCCGGCTTCTGTGCACAGGAGCCAGCCATTTTTTCCAGAGCTGAATTCGCGCCACGCGGCCCATCGTTCCGCGCCGGTATCGGTGGTGAGGCCTGCCGCGGCAAGGGTTGGGTCGGGGAGGAGGAAGGCGGTGCCGCCCCAGGCCTCGAGATCGTGGGCAAGTTGTTCCTGGTGTCGGGCATCGCTTGTGACGGCAATGAGGTGTTTCGCCGGGGGGCGCGCCTGCCAGGCGGCCATGAGGAATCCGGCAGCGGCAGTGGGGAGTCCGGGGCCGAGAGATTGGCCAGAGCGGAAGATGGGGAAGGTGTCGCCGGCCCGGAGCCGGAGTTCTTCGCGAAGAAGAGTGAGTTCGTTGGGTCGCTCGTGATCCACGGGAGCCGAAGAGCGTACACGGGATTCGGGAGTTCGCACGCCCTGAGTTTTTCAAAGAGCGGGGAACGGCGGGGACGCGTCTAGCGGGGTGGGGGATTGGGAGAGGGAGGGGGAGGGGGCCAGGGTTTGCCGATGGGGAGGGCGACGGTTTGGGCGGTGGGGCCGAGTTGGCGCAGGTCGTCGATGATGATTTGGGGTTTGCCGCGGAACTCACCAACTTCGCCGGCAGCGAAGAGGGTGTGGCCTTCGAAAACGGAGAGGTCGAGTGGACCGAGAGCTTCGCGGCGGTCGCGATAGATGAAGAGGTAGAAGTCGGAGTTTCCTTTGAAGAAAAGGCGCTGGTCGTTTTGGGAGAGGGTGGCGACCCGTTCGACGGTGCCGGTGACGATTACTTTTTTTCCAAGCATGGGGAGAAGGTCAGAGCCAGGGCCGATTTCGATAACCGGGAGTTGCGCGGCCGCGACGAAGGGAAGGCCGAGAGAGATGCCGAGGGTGAGGGCAGACCGACCGAGGGGGTGCATGGCGGGAAGTTGGCGTGAGTGAGAGGAGAAGGCAAGGCAGGGCTGGTTTGATTTTTGGAAGCGGGAAGGGGTTGCAGTCCGGGTGGGTGGGTCCATACATGGAGTGTGTTTGCGTGTGGTCAGGGAAAGGAGGTGCGGTGGTGAAGGTGGTCGTGCTGGGAGCGGGCGGGTTGTGGGGACGGGCGTGCGTGGCGGCGGCGGAAAAGGCAGGGCACTCGGTCATGGCTTTGCGGCGGGAGGATATTGACATCACGGTTGCGGACCGGGTGCGGGATTGTTTGAAAGAGTTAGCACCAGACTGGGTCATGAACGCGGCGGCGTGGGCCCGGATGGAGCGGTGCCGGGAGGCACCGACGGCGGCGTGGGCGATCAATGTCGAGGCACCGGTGCGGCTGGGCCGGTTGGCAGCGGAGCTGGGGTTCCGGTTGTGCCATACGAGTTCGGATTATGTGTTTGCAGGGAAGCGGAGGAAGCCTTACGCGGAGTCTGACCGTGAGGAGCCGTTGTCGGAATATGGGCGGCAGAAGTTGGCGGCGGATGACGGACTGCTGGCCGGGCAGGGGGGCGGGGTGTTGGTGGTGCGGGTTGCCTGGTTGTTCGGGCCGGGCGGGGCGACGTTTATGAGCCAAATACCCCGTTTGTTGCGGGAGCGGGATCGGTTGGAGGTGGCGGAGGGGCGGGTGGGCTCGTGTTTGTTTGCGGGTGAGGGTGGGGAAGTGGCGGTAGAGTTAATGGCGCGGGAGGTCTCGGGTTTGGTCCATGTGGTTCATCGCGGGGCGGTCACCTGGCTGGACTTTGCCCGGGCGTGCCGTGAGGAGATGATGGCGCGTGGTGAGGAGGTGCGGTGTGAGGAGATCCAAGGGGTGCCCATGGGTAGGGTGAGCGGGCTGGCGGATGCGCGACCGCCGTTTTCGGTGCTGGCAGTGGAGCGGTTGGAACGAGAGCTGGGTCGTCCGATGAGCGGGTGGGATGAAGGGCTAAAGCGTTTCCTGCAAGAGGGAACTTAGTCCAGCGTTGCAGGCGCGGCGCAGGCGGGCATGGTCGGGTCTGGCATGAGGAACTATTTGGAGTTGATGGAGCGGATTTTGCGGGAGGGGCGTTTCAAGAACGACCGGACGGGGACGGGAACGTATTCGTTGTTCGGAGCGCAACTCCGGTTCAGTCTCGGGGCGGGGTTTCCGCTGGTGACGACAAAGAAAGTTCATTTAAAATCGGTGATTCATGAACTGCTCTGGTTTTTGCGGGGTGAAACCAATGTGCATTCACTGCGGGAGCACGGGGTGACCATTTGGGATGAATGGGCGGACGAGCGGGGGGAATTGGGACCGGTTTATGGAGCGCAGTGGCGGAGTTGGCGGACGGCTGATGGTGCCGTGGTGGACCAGATTGCGGAAGTGGTGAAGCAAATCAGAGCCAACCCGGATAGCCGACGGTTGATCGTGAGTGCGTGGAACCCGGGGGAGTTGGAGAAAATGGCTCTGGCACCGTGTCATACGCTTTTTCAATTTTACGTGGCGGAAGGCAAGCTCAGTTGCCAGCTCTACCAGCGCTCGGCCGATTACTTTTTGGGGGTCCCGTTCAATATCGCGTCGTATGCGTTACTGACGATGATGGTGGCCCAGGTGTGTGATTTGGTGGCGGGCGATTTTGTGCACACCTTCGGGGACGTTCACATCTACGCGAACCATGTGGATCAGGTGAAGTTGCAGCTTTCGCGAGAGCCACGGGCACTACCCCGGATGGTGCTGAACCCGGCGGTGCGGGATTTGTTTGGCTTCCGCTATGAAGATTTTCAGTTGGAAGGGTATGACCCGCACCCGGCAATCAAGGCACCCGTGGCGGTATGATCGAGGGGTGGACGGCGATTGCGGCCATGGCGGCCAATCGGGTGATCGGCGCGAGGGGCGGGCTTCCCTGGCATTGTCCGGAGGATTTTCGATGGTTTAAGGCGACCACGATGGGGCATGTCCTGCTGATGGGCCGAAAGACATTTGATTCAATCGGAAAGCCTCTGCCGGGTCGGGAGACCTGGGTGCTGACTCGGGGATTGTGGGAACGAGCGGGAACCCGGGCAGTACGTTCGGTGCAGGAGGCGATTGAGTTGTCGGTGGGGCGGAAGGTTTTCGTTGCCGGAGGCGGGGAGGTGTATCAGGCGACGATGCCGTGGTGGAATGAAGTGCTTTTGACGCGGTTTGCGCGGGAGGTCGAGGGGGATGCATGGTTTCCAGAGTTTGAAGGAGAATTTACCCTAGCCGAGGTGGTGAAGGAGACCGACGATATCCGGATCGAACGATGGAAACGCTGAGATTCTGCTTTTCTCCTCCGGCGGATTGGCTAGGTTAACGAATTCACGCCT
>CALFVM010000153.1 GCA_937928665.1 uncultured Candidatus Methylacidiphilales bacterium | reverse complement strand
CCCCGCGCCAGTCCTGGCTCCGGCACCCACCCCGGCCAAACCCGCTCCCCAAAAGGAGGCCAAAGCGGCACCGGACCTCAAACCCTTCCGCCCACCCGTCCTGACCCAGGAAATGGTCATGATGAACATGTAATCCCTCGTCCCCGCCCGCCATGGCCCGCCACAGCTCCTGGATGTTGATTGTCTCCGTGACCGCCCTGGTCGCGCTCGGACTGGTCATGCTCATGAGCGTCGGTGCCTATGCGCCGGCCAACAAGGGTGACGCCACCTACTTCGTCCTCCGCCAGGGCATTTACCTCGCCCTCGGCCTGGTCGCCGCTGGTGTCGCCATGCGCTGGGATTACCACCACTGGATGAAGGCCTACTGGGTCATCCTTGGCCTCGCTATTCTCGCGCTGGCCCTCTGCTGGGTGCCGGGCCTCGGGCTGCACGTGAAAGGTTCTAATCGTTGGGTGAACCTGGGTTTCACCACGTTTCAGCCCGGGGAACTGGCCAAGCTCGCCGTCGTCGTCTTTCTGGCGGCGTGGCTTGGCCGGCACCAGCGGAAGGCTGCCGCCTTCCTGCCTGGTTTCCTCATTCCCCTCGCCGTCGTCTTCATCCCGGCCGCCCTCGTCCTCTCCACCCAGGATCTCGGCACCACCGCCCTCCTCGTGGCACTCGCTGTCGTCATGATGTTTGTCGCCGGGACCAAACTCCGTTACCTCGCGCCCGTTCCCATCCTCGCCCTGACTGGACTCGTCGCTCTGGCCATCTTCATGCCCCAACGCCTCGGCCGCCTCCAGGCCTACCTCGACCCCGAGGCCCATCAACAGGGTGCCGGTTATCAGGTCTGGCAATCCCTCATCGCCCTCGGCTCCGGCGGTCTCCAGGGCCTCGGCCTCGGCAACTCCGTCCAGAAATTCTTCTACCTGCCCGAACCCCACAACGACTTCATCCTTGCCGTCGCCGGCGAAGAACTCGGCATGGCCTGCACCATCGCCGTGGTTCTCTTCTTCCTCCTCATCGCCATCGCTGGCGGTTGCATCGCCTGGAAAGCGCCCGATCCCCAGGGCGCCCTCCTCGCCATCGGCCTCACCGCCCTCATCTCCATCCAGGCCATCATCAACATCGGCGTTGTCACCGGACTCCTGCCCACCAAAGGCATGGGACTCCCTTTCATCTCCTACGGCGGCACCAACCTCGTCGTCGTCCTCGCCGCCGTCGGCATCCTCCTCAATATCAACCGTCAGGCCATCAACCCCCGCACCGGCCCCAAATCCAACCTGCCCGCCCTCAACGTGCGGATGTGAACGCCATGCCTACTTTTGCCATTGCTTGTGGAGGAACCGGGGGGCATCTCTTCCCCGGCGTGGCCGTCGCCCGAGCCTGCATCCGTCGCGGCCACGGCGTCCTCCTCTTCGTCTCCCGCAAACAGGTCGACCGCGACATCCTTGCCGCCAACCCTGATCTTCCCGCCGTGGCTCTCTCCGCCACCGGCTGGACCGGCCTCAACTCCCGCACCCCCGCCTTCTTCCTCAACCTCTGGCGCAGCCTTGCCGAAGCCCGCGCCGCCCTCCGCCAACACCGCGTCGCCGCCGTCCTCGGCATGGGCGGATTCACCTGCGCCCCGCCCCTCCTCCAGGCCCGTCGCCTCGGCCTCCCCGCCTTCCTCCACGAGTCTAACGCTATCCCCGGCAAAGTCACCCGCTGGTTCGGTCCCCGCCTCAACAAAGTCCTCCTCGGCCTCCCCGACTGCGCCCAACACCTCCCCGGCGCCCACACCGCCGTCACGGGAACTCCGGTCCGGGAATCGCTCATTCGCCTCGATCCAGCCGCCGCCCGTTCCGCTTTCTCCCTCGACCCCCAGCGCTTCACCGTCGCCGTCATGGGCGGCAGCCAGGGCGCGGTCGGCCTCAACGAAATGATGCTGCGCGCCGCCGCTGACCTTGCCGACCTCGGCCCTCAACTCCAGGTCATCCACCTGGCCGGCCCCACCGACAAAGGCTTGATGGGTGCCAACTACCAGCGCGCCGGCATCAAGGCCGAGGTCCTTCCCTTTTGCCACGAGATGGAAAAAGTTTACAGCGCGGCTGACCTCGTCGTCGCCCGCTCCGGTGCCTCCTCCGGCGCGGAACTCGCCCACTACGGATTGCCCTCCATCCTCGTCCCCTATCCCCAGGCCGCCGAAGATCACCAGACCCGCAATGCCGAAGTCTTCGTCCGCGCCGGTGCCGCCCGGCTCGTGCCTCAAAAACGCGACGACGGAGCACCGCTCGCCCGCGCCATCCGCGATCTTTTTCACGACGCGTCCGCCCGCCAGACCATGGGTCAAGCCGCCCGCGCCATCGCCCCAAGCGACGCCACCGAACGCATTGTCCAGGAGCTTGAACATGCCGCTGCCTGACCTTGCTCCCGATCTTGGCGTCCTCCTCGCCCGCCCCGGACTTCGCCTCCATCTCATCGGGGTGGCCGGCAGCGGCATGTCCGGCCTTGCCAGGCTTCTTCTTGAACGCGGCTTCATCGTCTCCGGCTCCGACCTTCAGGAAACCGCCGGAGTTCGCAGCCTGATCGAAGCCGGGCTCCGCTTTTTCGAAGGGCACCGGGCCGATCAGATCGAACACGTCGATCTCCTCGCCTACTCCTCCGCCATCGCCCCGACCAATCCGGAACGGGCCGCCGCCCGCGAACGCGGCATTCCCCAGGTCCGTCGGGCCGACCTCCTTGCCGCCATTGCCCGGCCCAAACGCTGCCTGGCCGTCGCGGGCACCCACGGCAAAACCACCACCGCCTCCATGCTCGCCATGGCTCTGACCGAGGCCGGGTTCAATCCCTCCTTTTATATCGGTGCCGAGGTCCCCTCGCTGGGGCGTAACGCCGCTTGGACCGACGGGAACTGGATGGTGATCGAAGTGGACGAAAGCGACGGCTCCCTCGGTGCCTTCGCCCCGGACGCCACCGTCATCCTCAATATCGAGGAAGAGCACCTCGACCATTTCGATTCCCTCGAACAGATCGAAGCCGCCTTTGTCGCCCTGGCTGACCGCACCTCCGGCCCCATTGTCTTTGGTGCCGACGATCCCACCGCCGCCCGCAGCCTCGGCACTCTCGACCAGGCCGAAGGCGCCGGATTCGCACCCCAGGCGGCCTGGCGGCTGGATGCTTGCGAGGTCTCACCGTCCGGTTCCTCCTTCCACATTCTCCACGCCGGTTCACGCCTCGGCCCCATTCACCTGGCCGTTCCCGGCCGCCACAACGCGGCCAACGCGGCTGCCGCCTTCGCCCTCGCCATGCGGATCGGAGCCGGTCCCGACGAAATCGCCCGTGGCCTGGCCCGGTTCGGCGGCGCCGCACGCAGGTTCGAGGTGAAATACGAAGATCCAGACTTCCTCGTCGTCGATGATTACGCCCATCATCCCAGCGAAATCAAAGCCACCCTGGCCGCCGCCCGGTCGCGAGGTCACCGCCGCGTCCTCGCCGTCTTTCAACCCCACCGCTACAGCCGCACCCAGGCACTCAAGGACCAATTCGCCCGTGCCTTTGACCATGCCGATGCCGTTCTCTTCACCGACATCTACGCCGCCAGCGAAGAACCCCTGCCCGGCGTCGATGGCACCACCCTGCCCGCTGCCGTCCGTTCCGCCGGTCATCCCGATGTCGAATACACCCCCTCCCTCAAAACGGCCAAAGCCCGCCTGACCGAAAAACTCCAACCGGGCGATCTCGTCCTCATTATGGGCGCGGGCAACGTCCACTGGGTCGCTTCCCGCCTGGCCAAAGAACTGGCCGAAATCCGCGACGCCCGCGCCCACGCCACCTCTGACTGCGTCTTCCGCCCCTACGAGCCCATGCGCAAGCACACCACCTTCCGCATCGGTGGCCCCGCCCAGATCTGGTTTGAACCCGCCGACGAAAACGCCCTGGCCGCCATGCTTGGCCACGCCCGCTCCGTCGGCCTGCCCGTCACCCTCATTGGGCGCGGCAGCAACCTCCTTGTCCGCGACCTTGGCATCCCCGGCCTCTGCATTCATCTGGGCCGCCCCTTCTTTTCCAGAATCGAAATTGAAGGCGACCGCATCCGGGCCGGAGCCGGTGCCCGGCTCAAACAAATCTCTGCCGAAGCCCGCAAAGCCGGCCTTTCCGGATTCGAATTCATGGAAGGCATCCCCGGCAATCTCGGCGGTTCCCTCCGCATGAACGCTGGTGCCATGGGCTCCTGGACCTTTGCCGCCGTTGAATCGATCCGCACGCTTAACCCGGACGGATCTATCACCGACCGGCCTGCAGCCGACATTGAAGCCCACTACCGCGACGTTCCCCTCCTCCGCGATCACCTCGCTCTCTCCGCAATCCTCCGGGGCGTGCCGTCCTCCGAGCCTGCTATCCGCGCCACTCTGGAAACCTATTCCAACCGCCGCTGGGCCACTCAACCCGCCGCGCCCAGTGCCGGATGCGCTTTCAAAAACCCGGCCACGATCCCCGCCGGAAAACTCATCGAAGAACTCGGCCTCAAAGACAAACGAATCGGAGGAGCCCGCATCTCCCCCGTTCACGGCAACTTCATCGTCAACGACGGTAGTGCCACTGCCGAGGATGTGCTCGAACTCATTGACCTCGTCCGCAACACCGCCGCCCGCGTCCGCGGGATCAGTCTTGAACCCGAAATTATCGTCCTGGGAGAAGCTCCGTGAAACCATCCTTCCACCACATCACCGTCCTCAAAGGCGGCTTCAACTCGGAGCGCGAGGTCTCCCTCCGCACCGGCGCGGGTGTCGCCGCAGCCCTCCGCTCCCTTGGCTACAGTGTCCACGAACTCGACGTTGTCGCTCCGGCTTTCGATCTGCCCAAACCTACCGACGCCGTTTTCATCTGCCTCCACGGCCGGTTCGGTGAAGACGGCCACCTCCAGCAAATCCTTCAAGATCGGGACGTGATTTACACCGGCGCAGGCCCCGCCTCCAGCCGCCTGGCCTTTGACAAACTCCAGGCCAAAGCCCGCTTCACCGAAGTCGGCATCCAAACCCCACGGGCTGAACCCTGGCCCGCCGCCGGGCCGTGGGAACCGCCCTACATCGTCAAACCCGTCGCCGATGGCTCTTCCGTCGGCGTCTTCCGCGTCTTCAAATCCGACGAGCGCATCGCCGCCGAACAGGGCGCGGCCCAACTCAAAGCCGATTTCATGGTCGAGCAAATGATCCTCGGGCGGGAGTTCACCGTTGGAATCCTGGACGGCAAAGCACTCCCCGTCATCGAAATCCGGCCTGACGGCGGCTTCTACGATTACAAACACAAATACACCCCCGGCATGACCCAATACCTCTGCCCGGCACCCATCGCCCTCGATGTCGAAACCGAACTCCGCCGCGTCGCCCTCGCCGCCCATCGCGCTCTCGGCTGCGAGGTCTATTCCCGGGTCGATCTCATGCTCGACGAGCAGAACGTTCCCTGGGTTCTCGAGATCAACACCATCCCCGGCATGACGGAGACCAGTCTCCTCCCCAAAGCCGCCGCCGTCGCCGGCCTTTCCTACGCCGCTCTCTGCGACCGCATCCTCCAGCTTTCCATTCAGGAGCGCACCCGATGAAACGTCCTCTCCGCAAACCGCGTAAAGAACGGCACGTCCTCCATCTGGCCGCCAAAAAACAGCGTCCACGCGATCCCCTCTTCTGGCAAAAAATCGGCCTCGGCTTCGCTTCCTTTTCCCTCTGCGGCTTTCTTCTCGCCGGGCTTGCCTTCGCCACCCAATCCGCCTACCGGCACCTCGTTCTGGAAAACCCGAACTTCGCCATCGCCCGGATCGAAATTGAAACCTCGGGGAGCACCCTTGCCCGCCAGGATATTCTCCACGCCGCCGCCGTGCTCCCCGGCCAGAGCCTCATGGCCGTCGATCTCGACGCCACCCGCGCCCGCATCGAGGCTCTCCCGGCCGTCGCCTCCGTCCGGGTCGAACGCCGCCTTCCCTCCACCCTCTGCATTCGAGTGGAAGAACGCCAGCCCGTTGCCCGCCTCCTCCCCACCTCCCGTGCGGGAGCCCGCCTGGCCCAGAGCATCTACTACCTCGACACCAACGGCTTCGTCATCAAGCCAAAACCCGGCGAACAACTCAAACCCCTCCCGGTCATCACCGGCGTCGCCTCCGATTCCGTCGTCGAAGGTGCCCGCATCGAAATCCCCGAAGTGGACAGTGCCCTCCGCTTCCTCGGGCTGAGCGAATACTCGATCATCCGCGCCGAACTCGATCTCAACCGTATTTCCGTCGAACAAAAGGGCTACCTCGTTGTCTGGACACGAAACCGTGGCTCCATCCGTTTCCGGACCGACCACCTCTCTGAACAAATCCAACGCCTCGAAGTCATTCTGGCCGACGCCAAAAACCGCCGCCTCGTTGTCCGCTCGGTTGATCTCTCCCCTGAACGCAACGTGCCCGTGACCTACTTTCAATGAACCGCCCCAAGGATCCGCACCCATGTTCCTGAAACGCAACGAACCCGACATCCTCGTCGCCGTCGAAATCGGCACCCACAAAATCGTCGCGGCCGTCGCCGAAATGACCGCCACCCGCGAACTCAACGTCATCGGCCTCGGCGAAGAACTCTCCGCCGGCGTGCGCAAAGGCGAAATCGTTGACTTCAAAGCCGCCTCCGATGCCATCCAGTCCGCCCTGGTCAAAGCCGAGGAAATCACCGACGTTCAGATTGCCGAAGTTTACCTCGCCCTCTCCGGCGGTCACATCGGCAGCCGCAACATCGCCGTCCGCACCGCCATTTCCGATGAAGACCAAACCGTCCGTGAGGAGCACCTCAGCGACCTTGCTCACATGGCCGCCGCCCAGCCCATCCCGGCCGATCACGTCCGCATCCACGAGCTTCCCCAACACTACTACCTGGACAACGAAACCCCCGTTGACCAGCCCATCGGCCTTTCCTCCTCCTCCCTCGGAGCCTCCTACCATGTTATCCACGGCCTGGAAACCCGCCTCGAAACCACCGTTCGCTCCATTCGCGAACTCGGCATCATCGTCAAGGGCTGCGCCGTCAGTTCCTACGCCGCCGCCCAGGCCGTCCTTTCCGAGGCCCAGAAAATGGCGGGAGCCGTCCTCATCGACCTCGGCGCCGGCACCACCGACTACATCGTTTACGCCAAAGGTGCCGTTGTTCATTCCGGCGTTCTCGGCGTCGGCGGCGATCACCTCACCCAGGATCTCTCGGTCGGGCTCAAAATCCCCTACGCCCGCGCCGAACGGCTCAAGGTCGATCAGGGTCACCTTGCTATGGACGGTTTCGACCCCGACGACCGCATCATTCTCCCCCGCGATGGCACCTTCGATGAAAAATCCATCTGGCGAGAATCGATGAGCCTCATCATGCGCCTCCGCCAGGAAGAACTCCTCAAACTCGTTACCGAAGACATCGACCGCGCCGGCGTCTGGCCCCTGGTCAACAGCGGCGTCTTTCTAACCGGCGGCGCCTCCCGCGTTCGTGGCCTCCTCCCCCTCGCCTCCACCATCTTCCCCGCACCCGTCCAAATCATCGCCGGACCCCGCACCGAAGGCGAAGACCGTCTCATCGGTGGACGGCCTGACCTCATCACCATCCTTGGCCTCCTCCGTTACGCCCAGACCATCGAACTCCGTGAGGGCCGCCCGCGCGGTTGGGCCCGCCTCCGTCATTCCTTCCGCTCCGTCCTTGAATCCATGCGCCTTCTCTAACCCCCCGCCATCCAAGGAGTAACCCCATGATCCAAATCCGCAACGATCGCGAGCCCCTGCTCGAACCTCCCCCCGAGGGACGTATCGCCCTCGTCGGCATCGGCGGTGCTGGGGTCAACATCCTCGACCAGCTCGCCCTCCACTTCCAGCGCTCCGTCCGCCTCCTCGCCCTCGACACCTGTCGCCAGGTCATCGCCGGATCGGTCGTTACCGATAAACACCTCCTTGGTGCCAACACCTGCCGTGGTCTCGGCTGCGGCGGCGATCCCCTCTATGCTGCCTCCCTCCTCCGGGCCGATCTCCCGGCTCTCGACACCCGCCTGGCCGGGGTCGAAGAAGTCATCCTCCTCGTCGGCCTCGGCGGCGGCACCGGCTCCGGCATCGCCCCCGCCCTCCTCGCCCACCTCCGCGCCCGTGGCGTTCGCACCGTCGCCCTCGCCGTCACCCCTTTCTCCTTTGAAGCCACCCGCCGCCTCGACATCGCCCGCCAGGCCGTCACTGAACTCCGGGAAAATGCCGACGCCGTCCTCGTCCTGTCCAACGATCGCCTCACCCGCCACCTGGGCCTCGATCACGCCGTCCAGGAAACCTTCCGCTTGATGAACCGCGTCGTCGGCCAAGCCGCCGTCGGGCTCAGCCACCTCCTCGGCTCCCGTGCCCTCATGCAACTCAGCCTCGCCGATCTCCAAACTCTGGTCGGCCGCACCTTCCATCCCGATGGCACCCTCGAAAACTGTTGGATTGGCCTGGCCGCCGGTCGCGGCCTCAATCGTCATCAGGAGGTCGTCGAATCGGCTCTGGCCAGCCCCCTCTTCAGCGATGCCCAGGTCTGGCGCGAAGGCGAACGCATGCTGGTTTCCGTCATGGGCGGTCGGGATTTCTCCATGGCCGAACTTCAAAAAGTGCAAACCCTCCTCCAGGCCCAGCTCCCGCGCCCCCTCCCCTTCGTCGCCGGTGCCGCCATCGACCCCACCCAATACGGCGTCCTGCAAATCACCGTCCTGGTCGGCAAAGCCGATTCCGCCTCCGTCCCCTCCCGAAACGTCCCGCCCACCGCCACAC
>CALFVM010000152.1 GCA_937928665.1 uncultured Candidatus Methylacidiphilales bacterium | reverse complement strand
CGCCCCAGGGCGGTCTTCGGTGCTTGATATGCCACTGGAAATGAGCACCCCCCGGCACCCGCGACGCTTGACTGCAGCTTACTATTTTCGCGCACACATGTACACCTGCGTTCCGCGTCATGTGCGCGAGGACATGGAGTGGCTGGCGGATCACGGTGTGGATGCGGTGGTTCCCTCGGTTCTTGAGCAGGACCTGGTGGCTGCGGTGGAGAATCTCCAGTGCATTGCCCGGGAAGCGGACCGGGTTGGCCTGGAACTCTACGTGGTGCCAAGTCGGTGGGGTGGGCATGTGGCCGGGAGCCCGAAGGTGCCGAGCACCTTCACGGTCACTCATCCGGAAAGTTGGGTCTGCGAGGCGGACGGTCGTCCGGTTTTCAACAGTGTGTCCGGACCGATGACGAGCATTCATCATCCACATGCACGGGAGTTGTGGGAGCAGAACCTAGATCGGCTTATGGGGATGGTGCCTGTTTCTGCGGTGATTTTGGACGAGCCGAAAGCGATTCACGGAATGGATTACTCGGCCGCAGCCCGCGCTTGGTTGGGGGAGGAGGTGAACAAGGCTTCCGCGCAGATCGCCGCTTCGGTCGGATTTTACGGGTGGATTTGCGGGACGGTGAAACGTCGGATGCCGGATTGTAAAACGGTGTTGTTCACCTACGGAAATGTGGGCCGAGAGGTGCGTGAGGCTTTTGCGGCGTTGCCTGATTTGGACACCTACGGCTGCGACGGGCGCCCGTGGGCACTGTCCGACCACGGAGCGAGTGACACCCGCGGGGTAGAGGAGGTGTTTGCAGAGAAAGCGCTCCTTGATCACGCGCCCGCGTTTATTGATTGCGCACGGCGGCATGGCAAGCGGTCGATGGTCCTGATCGAGAACCATGCGTTGAATGACCGGGATTGTGGTTTGATGGAACGTCGGCTCCCCCAGGTCATGGAGCTCGGAGCGGACGAAGTTTACTTCTATTATTATCCCCGGTCCGTGGAATCTCCCGAGCGAGCTATGGAGGGGATTGCCAAAGCCTTGCGCGACGGAGCCTCCGACCGCCAACCTGCCACGAGGAGCAGGGGTCACCCGGATCCGGCAGACTCCCGACTTGTCGCGCGGAACCAGTGAAAGAGATAGAGCTGGGCAATACCGGCGGAAGGGCCGAACCGGCGATCCGCCAATTCGATGAGTTCAGCAAGCTTCGGAGGGCGTTTCTTTTTCCAATAAAGTGTGGCTAACACCCGGGCTGTCCAGACATCGACCGGGAAGGCGTCAACGCACGTGCCGGTGTAAAGCAGGACGCAACGGGCGATTTTATCGCCAACGCCCGGCAGCAGGCAGACCCGCTCGCAAGCCTCGCGCAGGGGGAGGCCCGGCGGCAAATCCCAAACCCAACGTCCTTCTGTGATGGCCATCGCGCAACCGTGAATGGAACGGGCACGGTAGCCGAGACCGCACCGGCGCAGCGCGGGTTCTCCGGCGGAGGCAATTTGTTCCGGAGTCGGAAACGCCCCGGCGCCCAGGGTTTCTCTCAGCCGATGGTGGAGCCGCCGGATTTGCGGGATCGGTTTGAGCGGCGAACATAGGAAACCAACCAGGCACGGCCACCAGGGATCCCGCACCAGGCGCAAGCCGGGGAAGGCCGCGATCGCCATGCGAAGGTTGGGGTCAGCGGCAAACTCCGTCTGCAGCCGGGCCCAATCGAGGTCGAGGCTGAAATAGTGCCGGAGCCAGTCCGGGGCGGGCCCGGGAGGGGCACTGCCGGAGAATGTGACTGGGCGGTCCCCGACCCAGCCCCGCCACGCTCCGGCTGCGTTCTGCCAGGCAAACGTTTGTCCGGCACTCAGGGTGGCCTCCAGATCGACGTCGGCAGGTCGGGGGCAATTGCGGAAGGTCGGCGGGTGGGAGTGATGGGAAGGGGAAGTCATGGGGCGAGATGAGGATCAGCGGGGATAAAATTGTCAGGCGGGACGGTGCTTCACAACCTTGCGCCAAGTAACAAGTAAGCTACTCTTCATCAACCGGAATCCCCGGATCTCAACCTAGAAAGGAACACATATGCTCAAATGGAAAACACTCTCGGTCGCCGCTTTCGTTGCGGCAGCTACCTTGACTGCGATTGCCTCGGCCGCCCCGGAAATTGGTAAACCAGCGCCTGACTTTACCCTGGTCGATTCCAACGGCACCTCGCACAGCTTGAGCGACTTCAAGGGCAAGGTCGTTGTGCTCGAATGGCTCAATCACGGCTGTCCGTTTGTGGTGAAGCATTACGAGTCAAAAAACATGCAGACGCTTCAGAAGGAATATGGGGAAAAAGGAGTTGTCTGGCTGTCCATCGTTTCCTCAGCGGAAGGTCAGCAGGGGTTCATGACACCGGAGGACACCAATAAAGCCAAAGAAGAAAAGGGTGCTGCCCCGGCGGCTGTGTTGCTTGATACCGATGGCAAAGTGGGGCGTCTTTACAACGCCAAGGTGACGCCGGAAATGTTCATCATCAACGCCGAGGGCGTGCTCGTTTATCAAGGGGCGATTGATTCCATCCGTTCGACCAAGGCCGAAGACGTGGCCAAGGCGGATAACTACGTAAAGGCCGCCTTGGACGAAGTCCTGGCCGGCAAGCCGGTCACCACCGCGCAGACCCAAGCCTACGGGTGCGCTGTTACATACGCCAAAGAGTAATCAGCCCGGGCGATCGGGCGGACCAACCGGGAGGGCGAACCTCCGTGTGAGCCGAAATTGGGGTTCGGGCGGAGCCTCACCCTCCCGGTTGGGGGGGGGGGAAGGTGGCGGGGCGGA
>CALFVM010000151.1 GCA_937928665.1 uncultured Candidatus Methylacidiphilales bacterium | reverse complement strand
GTGAAACAATTTTTGTCACGCCCAGGACAAAAATTGTAACTCGCCCGATCTGCTCAAGTGACCTGCGTGTGCGTGAAACAATTTTTGTCACGCCCAGGACAAAAATTGTAACTCGCCCGATCTGCTCAAGTAACCTGCGTGTGCGTCAAACAATTTTTGTCACGCCCAGGACTAAAATTGTAACTCGCCCGATCTGCTCAAGCGACCTGCGCGTGCGTGAAACAATTCTTGTCACGCCCAAGACAAAAATTGTAACTCGCCCGATCTGCTCAAGTGACCTGCGTGTGCGTGAAACAATTTTTGTCACGCCCAAGACAAAAATTGTAACAGGTCAGGGGCGGCGCGTCGGCCCGAGTTCCCGCTTTTCAAGCCTCGCCCACCCCTCTAGGCTCCCCGGTTCATGTCGTTCCAAGCTCTCCCCGGTTTCCGGGACGTTTACCCTGCCGACTGCGCCCGGCGTGACGCGCTCTTCGACGCGTGGCGGCAGGTCTCGACACGGTTCGGTTTCGCCCGGGTAGATGGCCCGCCGCTTGAGCCGCTCGACCTTTACCGGAAAAAATCAGGCGAGGAGATTGTCAAACAGCTCTTCGCCTTCACCGACCAGGGCGGGCGGGAGGTCGCTCTCCGTCCGGAGCTGACTCCCACCGTCGCGCGGATGGTTGGTGCTCACAGCCGCGATTACAAGAAACCGATCAAATGGTTCGGCCTTCCCCAGCTCTTCCGTTACGAGCGCCAACAGAAGGGCCGCCTTCGGGAACATTTCCAGTGGAACTGCGATATTTTCGGTGAGGAATCGCTGGCGGCCGAGGCCGAACTCCTGGCCGTGCTGGTCGCGGGGTTGGAAGAACTTGGCCTCAACGCGGGTGAGGTGGAGATCCGGGTGAGCGACCGGATGTTTTGGTCCGAGCTGATGGATCATCACGCGGTTCCGAAAGAGGCCCGCTACGGCGTGCTCCAGGCACTGGACAAAATGGAGCGGGAAGATCCGGCCAAGACCCGGGAGTTGCTCGGGCCGCTGGCCGATCCGGCCCTGGCCGCCATTGAATCCGCCCAGAGAAACGCCCGGCTCGACGAGTTGATGGGGCGAGTGAGCGATTTGGGCTTGGCCGACTGGGTCTCGGTCGATCTTCGGATCGTCCGAGGTTTGGCTTATTACACCGGCATCGTTTTTGAAGTGCATGACCGGGCGCGGTCCTTCCGCGCGATCGCTGGCGGCGGGCGTTACGATCACCTCGTCGGCCTGCTCGGCGGCCAGCCCATGCCCGCCTGCGGATTTGGCATGGGCGATGTCGTGCTGTTGGAACTCCTGCGCGAGTTGGGCAAAGACCTGGCTCTTCCAGCCACGACCAAACTCTACGTCGCCATCGCCGATGAGACGGTCCGGCCCGGAGCCATGCGTCTGGTTACCGCCCTCCGGCGCGAAGGACGTTCGGTTGAGTATCCCTTCGGTGCCATGAAACTCGGCAAGCAATTCCAGCAAGCCGAAGAACGGGGCGCGAGTCACACCCTCATCGTCGATGCCGGACTGGCCGAAGGCCGGTGTGCCCTCAAGTCCCTCGCGGACCGGACCCAAATCGATCTGAAGTTGACCTGGGACGGCACCGCCCCGATTTTTTCCCCTCCGCTGCCTCATTAACCCGAACCCTTTTCCACCATGATCCGCACCCATCACTGCAACCAACTCCGTCCCGAACACATCGGCCAGAATGTCACCCTGGCTGGCTGGGTCGATTCCCGACGCGACCACGGCGGGGTCATCTTCGTCGATCTGCGTGACCGGGAGGGCCTGACCCAGATTGTCTTTAATCCGGAAAAAAACCCGAAGGTGGCCGCCCGCGCCCACGGGCTGCGGACCGAGTTTGTCGTGGCCGTTCGCGGTGAGGTTGTGCCCCGGCTGCCGGGAACCGAGAACGCCAAGCTCGCCACCGGCGCGGTCGAGGTGATGGCCGCAGAGCTGGAAGTCCTCGGCCCCTCGGAAACGCCTCCCTTCCCGCTTGACGACACTGCGGTTAACGAGGATCTCCGTCTCCAATACCGTTACCTCGACCTCCGCCGACCGGCCATGGTTCATAATCTCCGCGCCCGGCACCGGTTCGCCCAGGCCACCCGCAGCTATCTCGACCGACACGGTTTTATTGAAATTGAAACGCCGATCCTTTCCAAAAGCACCCCGGAAGGGGCGCGGGAATTCCTCGTCCCCAGCCGAATCATGCCCGGCGAGTTTTACGCCCTGGCCCAGAGCCCCCAGCAATACAAACAGTTGCTCATGGTCGCAGGTCTTGAACGTTATTTCCAACTGGCCAAATGTTTCCGGGACGAAGATCCCCGGGCCGATCGGATCACCGAACTTACCCAGATCGACCTCGAAATGTCCTTCATCAGCCAGGAGGACATCTTCCCCCTGATCGAAGGTCTTTTGCAGGAAATCTTCCGTGCCACCATGGGGGTTGAAATCCCCGCGCCGTTCGACCGGATGCCCTACGCCGAGGCCATGAACCGTTACGGGAGCGACAAGCCCGATCGCCGCTTCGTCATGGAGTTGCACGATGTCAGCAACCTTTTCCGCGAGTCGGCCTTCAAAGTCTTCCGCGCCACGCTCGATGCCGGTGGCGTCGTCAAAGCCATCAACGCCAAAGGCTTCGCCTCCATCACCACCGGTCAGATCGAAGAAATGACCGAAACGGCTAAACAAGCCGGTGCCAAGGGGCTCGCCTTTATCAAAGTCGAAAACGGCGAATGGAAATCCCCCATCGTCAAGTTCTTCACCGAAGCGGAAAAAGCCGGTTTGACCGAGACCCTCGGCATTGAGGAAGGCGACCTCATTCTCTTCGGAGCCGACCGTTGGGAGACCGCCTGCACCGTTCTGGGACGCATTCGCCTGCTTGTTGCCGAGAAACTCCAGCTCTTGACCGGAAATGATTCCCTCAACTTCCTGTGGGTTACCGACTTCCCCCTCCTTGCGTTCAGCCCGGAGGACAACAAATGGAATGCGGTCCATCACCCCTTCACCCGGCCCAAAGCCGAAGACCTCCCCCTGCTCGAAGCCGGTCAATTCGATAAGGTTCGAGCGGAGGCCTACGACGTCGTTCTCAACGGAGTCGAAATCGGCGGCGGCAGCATCCGCATCCACGAACTCGATCTCCAGGCCAAAATGTTCGGCGTCCTTGGCGTTTCCGAAGAACAGCAACAGCGACTTTTCCCCCACCTCCTCAAAGCCTTTAGCTTCGGCGCACCTCCACACGGCGGCATCGCCCTGGGCGTTGACCGCCTCCTCATGGCCATTTGCGGAACCAACAACATCCGCGATGTCATCGCCTTTCCCAAAAACAACCGCGGCCAGGATCTCATGATGGGCGCACCTGCCCCGGCCACCGCCCGGCAGTTGAAAGAACTCCACCTGAGCACCCGCAGCTAACCGACCGCCCGCCGAACTGTTGATGGGATTATGAAAATTGTTGACGGTTTAGAAAAAGATAAAGCCCATTGAAATAATTATCGCCGAGGCGCACCTGTTATTGCGCCACCAGTCGAGGCGATTAATTTTATTCCGTGGCCTTGGATAGTGTCTTAACATTCTTGCATAGAAACCCCCGCTGCCCCGCGGGTTTCTTGGGCATGTCTTTGTTGTTGGTCCTCTCCTTCGCACCAATCGCTCCGGCCCAGTTTTTCTTCGAAGAAACTTTTCGCAACGAACAAGCACCAGGCTGGAACTTTTACCAGGGCAGCACAGCACCCGGTCCCCGCATGACGGCTGGGACCGATGCCTTGGCTGTCGATCCGGAGCCCACCGGCCTGCCCCTGGATAGTGCCGGTCAGGGTTGGCTGCGATTGGCGACCCGAACCGGCAATCAGGCCAACGCGGTTCTGCTCGATTCCAAAATCCCCTCCTCGGGCAACCAAATTCTCGTCCAGTTCGATATTGCTTTCTGGGACCGTAGCAGCGGCACTGGGGCCGACGGTGTCACCTTTTTCATGTATGATGCCGCCGTCCCGACTTTTTCGCCGGGAGGTTTTGGCGGTTCTCTTGGCTATGCCCAGCGGACCGGGCCCACCACCAACGGTATGGCTGGAGGCTACCTCGGGGTCGGGCTCGATGTCTTCGGAAACTACTCCAACCCGACCGAGGGCCGCAGCGGTGGACCCGGTTCACGTCCGGGTGAAGTCGTGGTGCGCGGTCCTGGCAGCGGCATGACCGGTTACAATTACCTGGCAGGAACCGATGGCACCAACACCACCTTGGTCAGCAGTCCGGCGATCCCCTCCATCCCCGCGACCTTCAGCGGGCAGGAATTCTCCTTTCCCCTCCTCAACCAACGCCCCGACCAGGACGCGGCCGACTATCGCAGCGTGCAAATTGAGTTGTCCGCTACCGATCAGTTAACCATCCGCATGAAGATGGGCTTCACCGGCACTTACGTCGATCTCTTCACCGCCGATCTCTCCAGTTACACCCGTCCTGAGCAGCTCCGGATCGGATTCACTGGGGGCACCGGGGGCGTCAACATGGTCTATGAAGTCCGCAACCTCACCGTGGAAACCACCGGTTCAACCAATACCTGGTATTGGGCCAATGCGCTCGGCGGCAACTGGGGTGTGGGCGGCAACTGGTCCCCTGCCACCGTGCCCGCTCCACAAGCCTTAGTGGTTTTCAATGACCAGGTCGATCCTCCCTCCGGACCGGTTCTGGTCACCGTCAACGGCGCGGACAAAACCGTTGATTCCCTCTTCTTTAGCGGCAACCAAAGCTACACCCTCACTCCTTCGGCCGCGCAGAAAATCATCTTCGATTCTCTGGCAGGCGATTCCTACATCTCCATGCTCAACAGTCCCACCGGCAACGCCAGTCACACCATCAACAACGACCTCCAGCTCAACAACACCCTCCGCGTTCACAACTTTATCCCGGGCCAAGGCCTCACCCTCAACGGGGACATCGCCCTTGGCTCCAACAACCTTTTTGTCAAAAGTTACGGCACGACCGAGTTGAATGGCGACATCTCCGGTTCCGGTAACCTGACCAAACAGGGCAGTGGCACTGCGGTCCTTGCCGGCAACAACACCTACACCGGCTCCACCACCGTTGAAGAAGGCATCCTCGAAGCCCGTTCCAACAACGCCCTGGGTGCCACTTCCACCGGCACTACCGTCCAATCTGGTGCCACCCTCGGTCTCGGCGGCGGCATCTCCATCGGTGCCGAACCCCTCACCATCTCCGGTTCAGGCGTCGATGGACTCGGTGCCCTCCGCAACCTCGACGGCACCAACAGCTTCGCCGGCAACATCACCCTTAACGCCTCCTCGGTCATCGGCACCGATGCCGGTTCCTCCCTCACCACTTCCGGAACCATCGCCCTCGGACCCGCCGGACGCACAGTCACCTTCCTGGTTGACGCCGGGGGCACCCACACCCACACCGGCGATATCACCTCAGGCAGCTTCGGCGGAGACCGCGTCATCAAAAGCGGCGACGGCACCCTCATCATCCAGAACGCGGTCAACCATCAAGGTGCCAATATTATCCAGGCTGGCACCCTGGAAATCCGTAATGCCGGCGCCCTCGGCACCGCCGGATCGGTCGGAACCACCGTCGAATCCGGCGGCACCCTCGCTCTGGCCAACAACATCAGCCTCGGTTTCCACGAACTCCGCCTCAACGGTGCCGGTGCCGCGGGCAAAGCTGCCCTCTGGAACGAATCCGGGAACAACTCGGTCGCCAACAACGTCACCCTGCAATCCAACACCGCCATCGGTGCCGCCGCTGGCACCACCCTCACCCTCACCCAAGGCATCAATGCCGGAGGCGGCTACACCCTCACGATCACCGGCCCCGGCACCGTCCGCACGAATAATAACCTGACTAACGTCGGTGCTCTGAACATCACCCAGGGCGTTCTTGATCTCAACGGCAGTGTCACCCCGAGTGCCCCCGCCACCACCATCGCCGCCGGCGCGACCCTCCGTTCCCAAACCAACAGCAACACGCTCGGCTCTCTCGCGGGGGCAGGCAATGTTGAACTCTCCAACTCCCTGACTTGGCAAAACCTGACCTTCGGCAGCAACAACGCCGACACCGAATTCTCCGGCGTCGTCTCTGGCGTCGCCCAACTCACCAAAGCCGGCACCGGCACCACCACCTTCTCCGGCAGCAACACCCACACCGGCACCCTCAACCTCAACGCCGGCACCATCGCGCTTGGTGCCAACAACGTTTTTGCCAACACCATGACCCTCAACCTCAACGGCGGCACCTTCCGGACCAACGGCTTCTCGGACGTCATGGGCAATCTCAACCGCTCCGCCGCCAGCACCCTCGATTTCGTGGGCAGCACCGGGTCCACCCTCACCTTCGCCTCCACCACCGGCGGTTCAGCCATCACCATCAACAACTGGTCCGGCGACATCGCCGGAGGCGGGTCGGATCAATTCCGCGTCACCTCCGTCGCCGCTCCCGGAAGCCTTGGGACCATCAACTTCACCGGCTGGGGCACTGGTGCGGCTGTGGTCGGTTCCGCCGGGTCGTGGGAGATTGTCCCCACCCTCACCGGCTTCCAGAGATGGAACAACGCAGCAACAGGCAATAACTGGGGCACTAATGGCAACTGGGTCGGCAGCGGTCCTCAACCGAATGCGGTGGGAGCAGGTGCCTACTTCGGGAACGACGCACCGAATGCCACCCAGACCGTCATCCTCGAAGGGAACAAAACAGTCGGCAACATGATCCTGGCCGGCACGGGCAGCCGAAACTACAACTTTAATGCCTCCGGTGGAAACCGGACCTTGACCTTTGATCAGACCGGCTCGGCCAGTGCTCACATCGTCGTCACAGGCACCCAGTCCCATATCATCGGTGCCGTCAACACAAACAACCAGCGGGTCAACGTCGCTCTCAACGACAACCTACTCATTCAGAACAATTCCTCCGCTGCCAACGGACTCACTTTTGGCACCTTGAACGGTGCCCACACCTTTGCCCTCAATGCCAACACGCTCTCGGTCACCGGGTCCAGCCGGACGATCATTCACAGCCAAGTTACTGGCCCAGGCTCCATCGTCAAAAACGGCACGGGTATTCTGCGACTAACCGATACGAACAACACGTTCTCAGGCGGCGTCACGTTGAATGAAGGAACTATCGAAATCGGCTCCAACCCCGCCCTTGGCACTGGCACCCTCACCATCAACGGCGGCACCCTCCAAGCCTTCGGAGCCGACCGCACCATCAGCAACGCCTACACGATCAACAATTCCTTCTCCGTCCTCGGCTCCCAAAACCTGACCATGTCCGGAGCCGGCACCGTCTCGGCCGGAACCCATACGCTCACGGTCGGTACCGGCATCACCACCACCATGTCTGGCAACCTCACCGGCACCGGGGGACTGGTCAAAGATGGAGCTGGCACGCTCGCTCTGACCGTAGGAACCAAAACCTTCTCCGGCGGCCTGACCGTGGACGGGGGAACGGTCAACGCCACCCGCGGCGGCGATATCACTCTGGGTGCGGCCGACGGTGCCAATAACATTGCCGGAGCCGGAGCGATCACCGTCAACACCGGTGGCACCTTCAACCTCACCCAAAGCAACAACAACGCCATCACCCTCCGCGGAGCCGCCCTCACCAACAATGGTGGCACGGTCACCATCACCTCCACCGGCAATAACGAAGCCCGGGACTTCTTCATCGGCACCGACGCGACCAACACCGGCCACCTCGTTTCCACCGGCGGCACCACCACCGTCAATGTCGGCGACGACATCCGGCTCCGGCCCAACTCAACCATCACCATCTCCGGCGGCACCGTAAATCTGAACCCCGCCGACGCCTTCGTCACCGAAGGAACCGCCGGTAACGCCGCTCTGATCAACGTCACTGAAACCGGAACCCTCAACATCGACATCACCGGAGCCCGCAGTGACAACAACCAAATCACCATCGGCCAGCACGATCGCCTCACCGTTTCCGGCCCGGACGCCAGCGTCATCTTTACCGGCCAAACCGATTCCAATATCAACCTGACCGGTCGAATCAACCTTCACGACGATGGCACCCTCACCATCACCCAGGGAACGACCAACCTCCAAGCCACCACCACCA